>JBATID010000462.1:0-4036 GCA_049667545.1 Woeseiaceae bacterium | reverse complement strand
GCCCGGGGCAATGCTGGCAGTATCAGACACGATGGCGGTTGAGTGAATCATTGGTCTGTTCCGTGAGGGCAACTATTGCTTGCCGTCTTTTTCGAGTTTGGCGACCCTGGCTATGAGGGAGTCGAGTCGGCGAAAGCGCGCCAGCTGTCGTGCCCAGTTCGGGGCAGTGACCGCAGGGAACGCGCCAGCGTAGGTTCCTGGCGTCGTGATGCTTTTGGTGACCATGGCTTTCGCTGCAACAACAACATCATCACAAATCTCGATATGACCAACGGTACCCGCGTGCCCCGCCAGCATACAGCGTCTGCCGATCTTCGTGCTGCCGGCGATCGCGACCGTCGCTGCCATCGCCGTATGCTCGCCAATATGGACGTTGTGCCCGATCATACACAGGTTATCAATGCGCACACCGTTCCCAATCACCGTATCGTCGAGCGCACCGCAGTCGACCGTCGTGTTCGCACCAATTTCCACGTCGTCACCAATGGTTACACCGCCGTACTGGGGAACTTTCAGCCAGCCTTCGGGCGTCATAACATTGCCGAAACCATCGGCGCCGATCACAGCGCCAGGATGCAGTATGCTGCGCGCGCCCATGCGCACTTTTCGCGCGAGCGTTACGTTTGCGACCAGCCTACAGCCGTCGCCGACGATGCAGTCGGGCCCAATGACGCAGCCGGGGCCTATATAAGTATTGCTGCCAATCCGGGAACGTTCCCCGACTACAACGTTGGGTGCCAGGTGCGCACTGTCCGCGACCGATGCTGACGCAGCAACGACAGCGCTCGCGTGCACGCCCGGCGGGTGAACCGGTGGCGGACAAATGGTCGGTGCCATCCGCGCATAGCACGCATACGGGTCGTCATGGAGTAGCGCAGCAACTGGCGAATCATCCGCATCAGCGGCACGCACGATGACAGCGGCCGCAGCGGTCGCCTGCAACTGGTCCTTGAAAGCGGGGTTCGCCAGGAACGTCAGTGATCCGGCGGTCGCGCTCGCGAACGAGGCGACGTTGTCGACGACAATATCCGGATCGCCGATCAGCTCACAGCCGAACTGTGTCGCGAGTTCTCCTAGGCTGATCGGCATGGGCGGCAACTATTAGCGCTTTAGTTAGAGCTCGCCTCGAAATTGGCCTGAACTGCACGCAGGACCTGTTCGGTGATATTCACCGCGCCGCTGACGTACAGCACGCCGTCGCCGACTATAAGGTCATAATTCTGCTGCTGCGCGTAGTCCTGCACATCTTTCAGCACCGTGCGCTGCAGAACGCCGTATTCCTCATTCTGGCGCAAGTTGAGATCCTCGCGGAGCTCATTTTGCAGCCGCGTTACTTCGCGCTGCAGGTCACGCAGATCTTTTTCGGCATTACGACGCTCCGTTTCACCCATCACGGCAAAGTCCTTTTGCGCTTTGGTTGCCAGATCTTCAAGCTCCTTCTGCTTGGCGACGAACTCGCGCTGACGTGGCGCGAATTCCTCCTGCAAAGCATCCATGGCCGCTTTGGTTTGTGGCGCTCGCTCGATCAAAGCCGGCAAGCTGACGAAGCCAATTTTCATTTCCTGTGCGCTAGCGGGTATTGCGAACGCGAGGACCATAGCTGCAGCCAGAACTGCCTTAACCATCGATTGTTTTACAAAGTTCATATGATTTTCCATTCCTTAAAATGCTTGTCCAATGGAGAACTGGAAGCGTTCCACTTCATCTCCAAAATACCTGTCATTGCCGTCGTATGCGTTCAGCGGGTAAGCATAGCTGAAACGGAAGAGGCCCAGCGGGGCCAGCCACTGCACGCCGATTCCCACGGACGTCCGCAGATCATTGTAGTCAGGCTCGTACGAGACCGGGCTTCCCAATTTGTCCGTAAACGCGACTTCGCCTGTGTTAAAAACATTACCGATATCGTAAAACAAACTGGCCCTTGCCTGACTTGCCCATTTGGGCGGCAGCGGGAGTATAAGCTCTAGCTGGCTCGCAACCAACATGTTGCCGCCGTACGGACGGCCAAAGTTATCGCGCGGTCCGAGATAGGACTCCTTGAAACCACGCACCGACTGCGGCCCGCCGCCGTAAAACTGCTTGTAGGGCGGCAACGCCGTTGTCTCACCCATTGCTTCGCCGATGCCAACCTCGGCATTCAGCCGCAGGGTCCACTTACGTGTTATCGGAAAATACCGGGTATAGCTGTAACGCGCCTGATAATACTCGACATCACTGCCGGGTACCGCAAACGAAAAGAACAGTTGCTGGCGTGTGCCGCGGTTGGCGAACAGCGAACGGTTACGACTATCGTAAGACCAGCCCGCGATAAGTTCTACGGTATCAAATTCCGAGCCAAAAAAGGTCGCACCGTTACCCAGATCCTGGGTAAACGGTTTACCGTTATTGACGACCCAATCCTGCGCCTGCCGGGTACTGTTGCTCGAGGCCAGCAATTCCGAATGCTGGTAAGTCGCACCAAAGGACAGTGTCTGGTATTCCGTGATCGGGTAGCCGTAGTCGATGGTCGCGCTCGCACTGGTCGTCGAAAAATCCGATGCCGCAGACGTAAATTGCGTGATATCCCTGTAATTAACGCTGATCGTGCGACGCACGCCATCGAGCGTGCGATACGGATCCGTGTGCGACAAACTGTAAAGTTTCTGAAAACGGCCCGAATTCAGCTCGAGAGCGACGCGGTTACCGGTGCCCAGAAAATTAGTGTGCACGATACTGCCATTCAGCAACAGCTTCTGCGATTCCGAATAACCAACGCCACCGGAGAATTGACCCGGCATCCGGTACTTGAGATCGAAGTCGACGTCGACAAGATCGGGACTGCCTGCGACCGGCGTATTGTTGGCCTCAGCTTCCTCGATAAACGGCAAGCGTTGCAGGCGAACTTTGGAGCGGTCGATCATCGAGTTAGAAAGAAACGCGCCCTCCATCTGGCGCATCTCCCGACGTAATACTTCATCATCGATCTGGTCAACACCATTGAAATTGATGCGGCGGACGTACACGCGATTCTGTGGGTTCACGTAGAACGTAACAGCAGCTTCTTTGGTGTCCTTGTCCAGTTCAGGGACCGGCTCTATTTCGGCGTTCGAATAGCCCTCCTCACCCAATCGGTACGACATCAGCTCGCTTGACTGTGTCAGTAACCGCTGGTTAAAGACTGACCCGGGCTGCGCCAGAATCATGCTTTTGAGGTAAGCCTCCGGTATCACCATCTCACCAACGAGCCGCACCTCGGAAATCGTATAGACGTCGCCCTCATCGATACTGATCGTAACGAACATGTCTTTCTTATTCGGCGATATTGCCACCTGCGTCGATGCAACTTTGAAATCGGCATAACCGCGGTCCATATAAAACGACCGCAGAGTCTCCAGATCGCCCTCCAGCGATTCTTTTGCGTAACGATCGTCCTGGCGTATCCACGAGAGCCAGTTCGCCGTGTCCAGCTTGAAGCCGTCCCGAATTTCCTCATCCGAAAAGCTCGAATTACCGACAATATTTACCTGCCTGATCTTGGCCCGATCGCCTTCCTTGACGTCGATCTTGACGCGCACAGTATTGTTGGGGCTATCCTGAATCTGCGACTCGATGTCAACACCGTACTTACCCCGATCGTAATACTGCTCACGCAGAAACATCTCAACATTGTCGAGCACCGAGCGATCGAACGTGCGGCCACGTGCAAGCCCAACACCGCGCAACGACTCCATCAGATCTTCTGTCTTGATGTCCTTGTTACCCTCAATCTCGAAGCTCTCGATCGACGGACGCTCTTTGACAACAACAACGAGCGTGTCGCCATCGCGCCGCATTTCGATATCGTTGAACAGGTCCTGCCCGTACAGCGCCCGAATAGCTTCACCGATACGGTTGCCATCAACGGTATCGCCGATGTTGATCGGCAGATAATTGAATACCGTGCCCTCGGATATACGCTGCAGCCCTTCGACGCGCATGTCCTTGACGACGAACTCGGCGGCAAAAGTCGACAGGGGCAACAGTAGCAGCAACCCAAAAATTGTGTGTCTAATGTGCA
>JBATID010000461.1:0-3432 GCA_049667545.1 Woeseiaceae bacterium | reverse complement strand
GCGATACCAGTATCAGCACACGTGGGCCGAACCGAAACAACTGGATACTGGGTTATCAACCGGATCCCGGACTAGTGGTAGGGGGACGTAACGGTTTGCTGCGCGGTACGCTCGCGGTTAACCACGTAACCGAAACGGGGGATCGCAACCAGGTTGGCCGGGTAATCATCGGGCAAATTCACGCGGAAAGCGATGAGCCTGCGCGGTTATATTATCGAAAGTTTCCTGAAAACGAGCGCGGGTTTATTTATCTGGCACACGAGATCCGAAACTCGGACGACATCTATTTTCCCGTGGTTGGTCCCGTTAATAGCAACCTGGATAATGCGCCTGCCGATGATGCGAATCCCGTAAACGGCATTGCGCTGGATGAAATTTTCTCCTACGAGATCAAGCAACAGGATGCTCGCATTGATGTCATTGTCAGGCGCGGTGACAGTACCGGGCCCATCATCGGTCACAATTACGTGGATATGCGGCAACAGAACAGTGGCTACGACGTCCCGGATGAGTGGATGTATTTCAAGGCCGGCGCTTACACGCAAAACAATACCGGAGACGGGACGGATTTCGACCAGGTTACGTTTTACGAACTTGAGAATTCTCATGATTTGTAGGGGCGGCTGTTAGCGGCTATCCGGACGACTATGTGCAAGCGACATTCTACGAACTGGACGCGTGTGATCACGAAGACGAGCATTAGGCTGACGGCGGTTGTCGCCTTGCTGGCGCTCGGTGCCTGCGGTTCAAGCGGCGGTGGCAGCGTAGCGCCGCCAGTAATAGAGCCGCCCGTCGTGGACCCGGGACCACCGACCGATACGGTTCAATTCAACGTGCTAACCACCCGCACACTGGACGCCGATGGCGACCGGGTGGGGCTCGATACCTACGACCTGATCAGGGATTTCGGCGGCGACTACATTCCGGGGCCGATCGAGGCGCCCGACCTGTACCCGATTAATCACCCTGAAGTGCGGCACATCTACGAAGACACCGATGCGACCGTTGGCAACCATTTCGTGTTCATCATTCATCGCGACATCGACATTGATCGTGACCGCGTCGACATCACCGATCGGCAGCGCAACGAAATCAAGACCTATTCGAGTTCCGAGGAGGCGGTGAAAGGCTACGAGAACGAGACGTTTATTTTTCGCTGGAAATTTAAGGTAAATGACAGCATGGAAGTGTCTACACGGTTCTCACATTTTTTCCAGCTTAAAGCGGTTGGTGGCCCGGACAGCCATCCGATTCTGACCGTTTCCGGCGCCGAACGCAGCGGGGAGGACGGCATCGAGGTGCGTTACAGCCCTTTACAGGAAGACACTATCTTGCAGCGGACAGACTGGAGCAGGGTAACCGGTGAATGGCTGGAGGCTTATTGCCGCGTGACCTTTGCCGAATCCGGTGACCTGCGCCTGATCGTCACACGAATGCGCGACGATGAAGTCATTTTCAACATCGACGAACGCGGTCTCGACCTGTGGCGCGGCGAAGACGCCAGCCACTTCGTGCGCCCCAAGTGGGGCATTTACCGATCCATCCTCGACTCGGACAATCTCCGCCCCGACGAAGAAAAGGTTCGCTTCGCCAACTTCAGCGTCAGTGAAGTCATGCCGGCAAACTAAACGGGCATCCCTCTATTTCGCAGCCAGGTGATTGAGCGAGAATCGCTCGCGGCTTTCCAGCGTCTTGCGCCTGAACTCGTCAAATTGCTGTTGTTCGTCGGCCACGATGAGTTTGTCGAGTATCCGCGCGAAGTGGCCATGCATGGCGTTACGAGCGGCTGACGGGTTGCGGTCCTTGATTGCCTGAAGGATTTCCATGTGTTCGTCGACACGTTTCTGGCCGTCCATCTCGCAGATGGCCTGATACGATCGATGCACCATCGGCGAATTATCGCGTATAGCCCAGAGGTTTTTCGCAATTGCGATCAGCATCTTGTTGCCCGTCGCCTTAGCGATGATGGCGTGAAACTGCTTGTCCGAATCCTCGGACGTCAACTCGCCATCGGCTGATTCGTCCGCCATTTTGTGCATGGTATCTTCGAGCACCTCAAGCTGTTCGTCACTAATCATGCTGGCGGCGAGAGCGGCGGCCTCTCCTTCGATTAATGCGCGTGCCTCGGTTAGCTCAAAAGCACTGATCGACGGATCGTAACCGTTCGCGTTATCGGCATCGTGTGCCAGCACGTAAACGCCGGAGCCGGTCTTGACCTCGACGCGATTGAGAACCTCGAGTGCGATAATTGCCTCGCGGATCGTCGGACGGCTGACGCCGAAGCGCTCGGCCAGCTCGCGTTCCGGTGGCAGTCGCCCGCCGACCGGGAACTCGCCACTGTCGATGAGCAGCAGCATCTGCTTCAGAATGCGTCTGTGAAGGCGTTTTTCCTTTGCCATTGTCTGTCTCTTGTATGAAATTGCCAAACAAGTGTAGCACAGTATTGGCAATTGGTTATATAGTCGTTCTACCAAATCGAACTGGGCTCTTTAGACTGTAAAACAGAGGAATTTTCTACAGATTTCTTCGGTCGGTTGGCTGCGGATGAAGCGCAGGGCGGCAATCGGTTGGCAATGGAAATGACCAATTCAACTATCGTTCTGGCTATTTTGGTCATTCAAAATGGTTGACCATTTGTCTAATGGTTGGTAATGTCGATTGCTTACCAATGCGAATAATTGGGGAAACTCTAGCGAGTTGTGGGAAGTCAGTGTTTCAACCCCGATGCCCCCGAATCCAGGACCCACTCGGCACTGGGCCGGGTGGCTACCGCCAGCGAAGGGGAATTAATGTGAGGCTATCACCTGTAAATTGGCCATGGCTGATATTGAGTTTGTCTGTGTTGGCCAGTTGTGCCTCTTCGGCAGCCGAGATCAAAGTGACCTCGCAGCAGGAGTACCGGGACGCGATCAAGACCCTGCAGCCTGGCGACACAGTTGTCTTGGCGAACGGCGTGTGGCAGGACTTTGAGATCCTGTTCGTTGGTGAAGGCACGGCCGAACAGCCGATCACGCTGACTGCCGAGACGAACGGCGAGGTGATCATCAGCGGCCAGTCAAACCTGCGTATTGCCGGTAAACACCTGGTCGTATCCGGCCTCGTTTTCAAGGATGGTCACTCACCGACGAACACCGTTATTGCGTTTCGTCGGACCAAGGGTGAGCTTGCCTACCATTCGCGCGTTACCGAAGTCGTCATCGATCACTTCAACAACCCGGAGCGCTTTGAGCCGGACTTTTGGGTGATGATGTACGGCAAGAACAACCGCTTCGATCACAATCATCTTGAGGGCAAGAGCAATCAGGGTGTGACCATGGCGGTACGGATGAATAGTGTCGAGAGTCAGGAAAACCACCATCGTATTGACCACAACTACTTCGGGCCACGCCCGGTGCTGGGCTCCAACGGTGGGGAAACTCTTCGCATCGGTAC
>JBATID010000460.1:0-6504 GCA_049667545.1 Woeseiaceae bacterium | reverse complement strand
ACGTATCTACGACCTGCTGGTCGAGTCGGGCACGGAGGCCGTACTGGCGGAACCGGATCCTTTAGGACGCGAACAAGCTGCCTATATCAGCGCGGCGCTCAACGGTACCGAAATGGCCAGCTGGTTTCGAAGCGAGGCAGGCGGCAAGGCGATCGTCGCGGTCGCTGCGCCGATCAAGGCTGGCGACGAACTGCTCGGCGCGGTCGTTCTACAACAGGGCACGGATGCGATCTTGAGTCTGACCAATTCAGGGCTGGCGCGGCTGATTAACGTCACGCTGATCGCGACACTGGTTGTCGCCGCAACATTGCTTGGCTACGCCACCTGGCTATCGCGACGCATTCGGCGGCTGTCCATCGCGGCCGAAGCGGCGCTGGAGAACGAATCGCTGCAGTCCGCGTTACCGAGCGCATTGGCCGACGATGAGATCGGTGACCTGTCGCGCAGCTTCTCGAGCGTGCTGCGTCAGCTTGGTGAGTATAACGAGTACCTGCGATCATTGGCGTCGAAACTCTCGCACGAGTTGCGCACACCGCTGGCGATTGTCACTTCGTCACTCGAGAATCTCGAGCATGAGCCGCTCAACGAAGCGGGCATCGGTTACACGACGCGGGCGCGCGAGGGCGCTGATCGACTGCGCCGCATCCTGAGTGCGATGAGCGAGGCCAGTCGGGTCGAGGAGCTGATGGCAAACGTGGAGCCGGAGTCGTTTGACCTGGTCAACGTATTGCGCTCGACGGTTGCGGCGTATCGTGATGTTTACAAGAAACGTGAGTTTGCTTTCGATTGTGAGCTCGACAGCGCGAGTACCAGCGGTGCACCAGAGCTGATCATCCAGATGCTCGACAAGCTCGTTGATAACGCCGTGGACTTCAGTGACGACGGCGACACTATTTCTATCGGGCTGCGCGCGGCCGCTGACAAGCTCGAGGTGTCGGTGATGAATCCGGGAGCGCCGCTGCCGGAGAAGATGCGCACACAGATGTTCGATTCGATGGTGTCGATGCGCACCGGCGAAAATACCCGTCACCTCGGTCTCGGTCTGTACGTGGCTCGGCTTATCGCCAGCGGCCACGACGGCAAAATATCGGCCGACAACGTGGACGGTGGAGTCGTTTTCACGGTGACCCTGCCAAAAGGGGACAGACCCCCTTAAGGGGACAGACCCCTTTTTCCTGCTACACCGCCAGGCCTTCGTGCGCCGCACCGGTATCGCGCGATGATCCTGCGTATCGCGCTGCTGTTTTTGCTCGTCAATGTGATCGCGATATTCCAGTCGCCCTGGTTCGACATTCACTGGACCGGCGTCATCGAAGGTGTGTTCAATTTTCATGCGATCGTCGTGTTGTTTGGCGGCGCTGTTTTACTTCGTCATCAGCGTGCTGGTACTGACCGACGTCGTGCAGTCGCGCTATCGCAAGAAGCTGATGGCACAGCGCGCCGCTATACACGCGCCACAGAGCTGAACCAACCGGGGACAAACTCGCGAGCCAGCGAATTCCGTGCTGCGTCCGGCTATTGCGGACAGGTATGTTTACGGCCAGGCCCTTGGCTAGATCTTGTTGATCTTCCCGATCAGCGCCTTCAGGTATTCGCTCCGTAGTGCGATGTCTTCTTCGAGCAAGCGCAGCTCTTCGAGCATGACGGCGGTGATGTCCTTATTCTCGCTCTTGAGCTTCGTCAAATGCTCCAGCTCTTTAACCACACACTTCAACGCGGGACCGCTCTCCATGACGACAGCGGCGGTATCCGCGACCTTGCCGGCCGGCAGCTCTTTTTGCACACGCGGAAACCTGAAAGTCTTGGAGCCCGGTAATTTCGAGTCTTTCGGACGATCATAAGTGAGCCGCAGTACGTCGACAAAATCAACGCTATTGACGGCGTAGCTCGATATTTGCAGTGGATTCATCACGCCCATCTCAGTTAGGCAGGGATACGATTTCATTTGATTTTTTGCCCTTCAGTGTCGATTTAGAATAGAACCGGATTCTCCGGCCCAAGCTTTACCCACGAATACTACAGAATTTTCATGCCTTTGCATCAGCGATCACTGTAAGCGATCTAAGGGAAGAACTGCAGCCCCAGGAAGACATCGTAGTCGAGCTTGCCAGCACCGCTCGGTTCCTTGAGTCCCGTAGCAATCGAGAACAACAAGTGGAAGGAATCGTTTAGCGCTGCGTCGAAGCCCGTGCGCAGTTCCAGAAAGTCATCCTTGAAATCAGTGTCACTCGCGCCGGCCACTTCGGCCAGCAGCGTCCACCGGTCGTTGGGTGCAAACGCGACGGCGACACCATAGCCCCATTCGTTGCTGGCGCTGTCGACATCAACGTAGCGAACCTCGCCGTTTAGCGACCAGCGATCATCGACGCGGTATTCAGCGTTGATGGGCAACACAGTGGCATCGCTCTCATTGCCGATGCCCCTGGCGGCCGTCCTCGTCGACACGCTAAACGCATGGTAAGGCGCGAACGCCATCTGCAGGCGTTCGTTGTTGAAGAACCGCCACTTCACGCCGAATTCGGCGTTGCCAAAATCACTCTGCGTCCCGCCGTTACCCGAATCCGCATGGGCATAGGGATACACAAAGCCCACCTGCACGTAATCCTCAATAACACCGAGCGAGATATCGAGCAGCGGCGCCTGCCAGTAATCGCCGCCGCTGGACGAGGTCAGCGTTGTGGCGCCGATGATCTCCCAGTGCCATGCATCCAGTACACCGGGATCGTCGATGGACAACGGTGGGCCGGCAAGAACCTGCGGGCTCGCACAAGAGACCAGGAACGCGACAATGGCAAAGTTGGTTTTCAGAATAATCTCATGGGGTCTGTCCCCTTTCAGACGCGGGGTCTGTCCCCTTTCAGACGCCGAGGTAGCGGGCGATGCCCTTGGCTGCTTCGCGGCCTTCGTGCACAGCGGTCACGACCAGGTCGGAGCCGCGCACCATGTCGCCGCCGGCGAAGATTTTCGGGTTGGTGGTCTGGAAGGGATACGTGCCCAGTGCTGCCACACGCACGCGACCGCTCGGCAGCGTGTCGACCGCGTGCTCGCCAAACCAGTCTGGCGGGTTTGGTCGAAAACCGAACGCGATAATTACGGCGTCGGCTTCCAGTATCTCTTCGCTGCCGGCGATGGGCTCTGGCTGACGACGGCCGTCCTTGCCGGGCTTGCCAAGCTGCGTTTCGATCAGCCGCACACCGGTGACGTAATCGTCACCAAGAATCTCGAGCGGCTGCCGGTTAAACAGAAAGGTCACGCCCTCTTCCTTGCTGTTGGCCACTTCGCGGCGCGAGCCCGGCATGTTTTCTTCGTCACGACGATAAGCGCAGGTCACGCTCGTCGCGCCCTGGCGAATTGCCGTGCGGTTGCAGTCCATGCCGGTGTCACCGCCGCCGAGCACCACGACGCGCTTGCCGTCAAGATCGATATACGGTGCCGACGCCTCGTCGTGACCCAGCTCGCGATACACGTTGCCCACGAGGTAGGGCAGCGAGTCGTGAACACCGGCCAGTTCTTCGCCCGGGAATCCGCCGCGCACGTATTGATAAGTGCCCATACCGAGGAACACGGCATCGTATTCGTCAACTAATTCCTGGAACGGCTTGTCCTCGCCGATGCGGGTGTTGAGCACGAACTTCACGCCCATGCCTTCGAGGATTTCGCGGCGCTGCTGGACGATGTGTTTTTCGAGCTTGAACGGCGGAATTCCATACGTTAACAAACCGCCAATCTCAGGATACGCATCGTAAATGACCGAGCTAACACCGTTGCGCGCCAGTACATCAGCAGCGCTAAGACCCGCGGGACCTGCGCCGATAATGCCGACCCTTTTATTTGTGCCAACAACGTGCGACATGTCCGGGCGCCAGCCCTGCTTGACCGCTTCGTCCGTAATGTAGCGCTCGATGTTGCCGATGTTCACAGCACCGATGCCGTCGTTCAACGTGCACGCACCCTCGCACAACCGGTCCTGCGGACAGATGCGGCCGCAGATTTCCGGCAAGGAGTTGGTCTGGTGCGACAGCTCTGCCGCTTCAAAGAGCTTGCCTTCCTCGATCAGCGCCAGCCAGTTGGGAATGTAGTTGTGCACCGGGCACTTCCATTCGCAGTACGGGTTGCCGCAGGCGATGCAACGTCCGGCCTGGGCCGCCGCGTCGGCGCCGTCATAGTGCCCGTAAATTTCGCCGAAATGCTGGATGCGCTCGGCCGCCGGTTCCTTCTCCGGATCGCGGCGTGGCACCTCGAGAAACTGCAGAGGATGTTTGGCCATTACGCGGCCCGCCGCAAGGATTCTATTAACGAGCCAAGTTCAACCGCCTTGGGTTTCACGAGCCAGAACTTGGGCAGGAACGTACGATAGTCATCGAGAATGGCATCGCCCCACTCGCTGCCGGTCTCCTTGACATGCGTGGTAATCATCAGTCGCAGATGGTGCAGGTGCGACTCCATGCTTTCGGGCGTCATGCGATGAATGTCGATCAGCTCGTGGTTGTAACGATCAACGAAGTCGCGATCGACGTCGAGCACGTAGGCAAAACCACCGGTCATGCCCGCACCGAAGTTGACCCCGGTTCGGCCCAGCACGACAACCACGCCATCGGTCATGTACTCGCAGCAGTGATCGCCGGAGCCTTCGATAACAGCCTGGGCTCCCGAATTGCGCACTGCGAAACGCTCACCCGCGCGTCCGGCCGCATACAGTTGTCCGCCGGTCGCGCCGTACAGACAGGTGTTACCAATGATCGCCGTGTCGCGCGCCACGTAACCGGCATCCTCCGACGGACGAATCGTCAATTTGCCGCCCGTCATACCCTTACCAACATAGTCGTTGGCGTCGCCAATCAAATGCATATTAAGGCCGGATACGTTCCACGCGCCGAAGCTTTGTCCGGCCGTGCCGCGCAGTGCAATATCAAGCGGCGCATCCAACATGCCGTGATTGCCATGGCGACGTGCGATTTCACCGGCAAGTCGGGCACCGATCGAGCGATTGAAGTTTTGTATCTCGAATTCGAACTGACCGCCGGTCAAGCCCTCGATCGCCGGCAGGGTCGCGGCCAGCATGCTCTCAGCGAGTTCGCCCTTGTCGAACGGCTCATTGCGAAGGTTGGTACAGAACTGCGGCGCATCCTTGGCGAGGCCATCGGCCGAGATGATCGGCGAGAGATCCAGCCGTGACTGCCGTTCGGTCTCGCCCCTCTGCAGCTCGAGCAGATCGACGCGCCCGATCAAATCCTCAAACTTGCGAATGCCAAGCTCCGCCATCAGGCGCCGGGTTTCCTCGGCAATGAAGCGGAAAAAGTTGATCACCATTTCCGGCAAGCCGATGAAGTACTCGCTTCGAAGCACGTTGTTCTGCGTGGCAACACCGGTTGCACAGTTATTCAAATGACAGATGCGCAGATATTTGCAACCGAGCGCCACCATCGGCCCGGTGCCGAAACCGAAACTTTCCGCACCCAGCATCCCGGCCTTGATCACATCGAGGCCTGTTTTCAGACCGCCATCTGTCTGCAGCCGGACCTGGTGGCGCATGTCGTGCTTGCGCAGTACCTGGTGCGTCTCGGAGAGGCCCAGCTCCCACGGGCTGCCGGCGTACTTCACCGAACTCAACGGGCTCGCACCCGTGCCACCGTCATAACCGGAGATCGTGATCAGGTCGGCGTAGGCTTTGACGACGCCCGCCGCGATCGTACCGACACCCGGCTCGGCAACGAGCTTGACCGACACCAGTGCCTGCGGGTTGACCTGCTTCAAATCAAATATCAGCTGCGCCAGGTCCTCGATTGAATAAATGTCGTGATGTGGCGGCGGCGAGATCAAGCCGACGCCGGGTTTTGCGTACCGGAGCTTCGCAATCATGTCGTTGACTTTGTGACCCGGCAGCTGCCCGCCCTCGCCGGGCTTTGCGCCCTGGGCAATCTTGATCTGTATGACTTCGGCGTTGACGAGATACTCGGCGGTGACACCAAAACGGCCGGACGCCACCTGCTTGATTTTCGACCGGCGCTCGGTGCCGTAGCGCGCCGGGTCTTCGCCGCCTTCGCCGGAGTTGGAGCGGCCACCGATGCGGTTCATCGCAATCGCCAGCGCCTCGTGCGCCTCGGGCGACAGCGCGCCCAGCGACATGCCGGCACTGTCAAAACGCGGCAGGATCTCCTCGATGCTCTCAACCTCGTCCAGCGGTACGGGCGGACCGGCCGGCTTGATCGACATGAGGTCGCGCAACGTGGCGACGGGCCGCTCATTAACCAGCTTCGCGTATTGCTCGTAGCGTTCATAATCGCCGCTACGTACTGCAGCCTGCAGCGTCGCAATCACGTCCGGGTTGTAACAATGGTATTCGCCGTCGTGCACGTACTTGTAAAGCCCGCCGTGCTCGATTGGCTGGCGCGGCTCCCATGCCGCTTGTGCCAACGCTTTCTGGTCATCCAGGAGGTCATCGAAATTCGCACCCTGGATGCGTGACGTCGTTCCTTTGAAGCAGCGCCGCACGACCTCGTCGTT
>JBATID010000459.1:0-3611 GCA_049667545.1 Woeseiaceae bacterium | reverse complement strand
TCACCGGGCTGATCGGTGAGTTCATTGGTCCGCCGCTCGACCTGTACGCGCGCGAAATGCGCGCGCAGGCGTGCTGCGAGCAGGGTGACGATCGCCTGGGTAACGCGGCCTGGGTCAAAGATGGCCCGGTCTATCTGCATCTCGAACGGATCAACGCCGAGTTCGAGTTTGGCAGCATCTACCTGTTTCGCTTCAACGATAATAATGAACTGGCTTCGATTGCCAAAGCCGAGAATTCCGGCATCGATGATGACGACAACTGGATTCTCGAAAACCTGCGTGAAACCCGTTTCAACGAGAACGGCGTGCAGGTTGTCGAGTCGTCGGTCGCGGTGGAGTCCTTCGAAGTCAATTCCGAGTTGCTGGGAAGTTCGCTGGCCAAGCCGCTCAGTCTTTCCGGGCGGGGCTTGCTCGTCTATATCGACTACCTGAAGCGCAATAACCTGGACGCGTCGCAGTACGAGTCGGAACTTTGGAATCGTGCCGCGCGCACCGTGACAATTCTCATCATGCCAATCCTGTCACTGGCCTTCGTCTTCGGTTCATTGCGCAGCGGCGGGGCGGGAGGGCGTCTTGCGATCGGTGTGATTGTCGGGCTTGCTTATTACCTGGCAAGCGAAACGCTGGCGAACTCCGGCCAGGTTTTTAACCTGAATCCCATCCTTGTCAACTGGCTGCCGTCGCTGGTGCTGCTACTCGTGACCGTGATCGCGCTGGCGCGGATTCGTTAGCGACGGCTCGCCTTTTATCTGGTTTCTTTCGGGTAGTAGACCAGCCGCGTCTTGCTGATGCGGTCGTGCCAGGTGAGGTGCTGCGGGTCCCAGAGCTGCCAGACGAAGCCGAGCCCCAGCGGCAGCCAGGAAAGCAGGGATGCGACAAAGCGGAGGCTGGCCCGCGCGACCGATGGCACCTGGCCGCGGTCATCCTGCAGCTGCAGGCGCCACGACTGCATGCCGAGCGTTCTGCCCGAATAACTCCAGAAACCCACGAAAAAAACATAGATCACGAGCACCACAACCACGCGATAAAGCAAATTCTCGCCGCTTTCCACCGCCTCACCACCGCGTATGGCGATAAATGGCGTTGTCGCCAGGAACAACAAGGCAAGGACCAGCAGCAGGTCGTAGAGCATTGCCGCAATGCGGCGGAGAAGTCCGGTCGCTTGCATGTCGTTTTCGTACCGCCCGGTTAGCTAACTAACGCCGCTGTGCTTGAGCGCCCTGGCCTGGCGCCGGTAGTCGCGCCCGAGCCAGAGCGAGACGATCGCCCAGATCACGGCGAACGGCAGCAGCACCAGGGAAATGCCCGTTATGCCAAAAGAGGCCATGAGCTTGATGGTCCAGGTGCCCACCACATCGCCGCCGCGATAGACCGCTGTATCGATGAAATTCTTGGTCTTGTATTTCTCTTCGGGCGTGACCACCGAGTACAGCATGTCAGTCGTCGGCTTGGAGAAACCGAAGCCGAGCGCACGACGCGCAACGGTCAGGATGGCGACGACGGCGAGTACCGGATCCATCGCCAGCAGGGCGAAGCCGATGACCGAGACTATCGGCATCAATGCCAGCGACACGCCGATGCCGTAACGGGCGACCACGTGCTTGACGAGAAACATCTGGCCAATCAGAGAGAGGGCATTCGTCGCCACGTTGATATTGGAGAAAAAGCGCGTCTGCTCGTTGGCACTTAGCATACTGGCCTCCACCAGTTCGGCCATGAACATGTACAGGGCTGTGCCGAGCAGACTGGCGATCACCGAGGAGATGGCAATGCCAGCGAAGTATTTTGAAGAAAACAGGTGAGTGACGCCGGCAAGGGGGTTACCACCCAGGGGTTCGTCACTCTCCACCGTCTGCGTGATCTCCGTCTCGTGTTCGACGTGTACCCATTTGCGCAATTTCGAAATGCAAACGATGGCCAGCAGCAGCAGCGTGGCGGAAATCGGCATCAGGTTCTGGAAGCCGATCGGCACGACCAGCGCACTGGTCGCCGCGCCGCCGAGCAGCGCACCGACGCTGCCGCCGGCAGTTATAACGCCAAACAGGCGGCGTCCCTGTTCGCGCGTATAGATGTCGGCCATGAAGGACCAGAACACCGAGACCACGAACAGGTTGAAGACGCTGAGCCAAACGAAGAAAGCCCGCCCAAGCCAGACGTGGGTCTCGTCAGCGGCCACCGCGCGCGAGAAAACGACCCAGAAAATCAGAATGTTGGAGACAAAAAAGAGATAAACCCAGGGTAGAAACACGCGCCGCGCAAACCTCGACGCGACCCAGCCAAAGATGGGTGTGGCGACGAGCATGGCAACGAATGTGCCGATAAACAGGTACGGTATGGTGTCGGCGCCGCTCCCTACCGCCATTGCCTCGCGCACCGGTCGCAGGATGTAATAGGAGGACAGTACGCAGAAGAAGTATGCAAATGACCAGGCGACGGCAACATACTCATGCGGTTCAAGGCCCAGGACCCTGTCCAGGAAAAGAGTGCGCAGCTTGTCGGTGGGACTGGGCGGCATTTGTCGTGTTGTCAACGTAAGGGTCGTGCAATAGTCACAGAAAAACCGCACAAAGTCTTTCAAGGAGATAAAAATGCAGGCAGTTGCCATTGTCACAATACTCGCGCTCGCGCAGTTCGTATTCTTTTCGATCCAGGTGGGATCCATGCGCGGCAAACATGGCGTCAAGGCGCCGGCGGTTACGGGGCATCCGGAATTCGAGCGAATGTTCCGCGTGCAGCAGAACACCATGGAGCAGCTGGTCGCGTTTATTCCGGCGCTTTGGATTTACGCGTACCTGGTGAATCCGTTCTGGGGCGCAGCGATGGGCCTGGTCTTTATCATCGGCCGTTTTATTTATCGCGCGTCCTATGTGAAGGACCCGGATTCACGTGGAATTGGCTTCACGCTGACATTTTTGCCGACAGCCGTGATGCTCGTATGGGCCCTGATCGACGCGTTCCTGAGTTTCGTCTGACGCGCTTCTTAACGAACAGGCGAAATTCACTGCTGTAGATTGCCTCCCGGATTACTCATTCTCTCCCTACGTCAATAACTCAGGGAGAGAGTCGATGAACAAAAGGGATTTTGTAGCATTCATGCTGGTGGGCGTTTGTGCGCTGGCGATCAGCGGGCAGGCACGCGCCGAACAATCTCGGCGCCATGCAGAGGGATGTACCGTGCTCGCCGACATCATTTATTCCGAGGTGACGGAGGCGATCTGGCGCGGGCCACAGGCGTTGGGCGCGGTGAGTGACGAACGCGCATCCCACGGGATCGCGGTCTGTGCGGAGACCTCGCGAACGGTCAGCAAGGCGTTCAGTGCGGCCATGATCAGCGTTGGTACTGACATTCGTTGGGATGACGCGCCGCCGCACCCGGGCGATTTTTGCCTGAGCGGCTTCCTTGAGCAGTGTTATCCGGACCGCTATCCGCTGCAATCGCCGGTGAGTAATTGGAGTGCCGTTAGTGGCACTGTGCAGCGGGCGATGCCGTTGGGGGTGGCGAGCGATCAGAGTGTTTTTAGTCGCAACGCACTGCGTCGAGCATTGCGATCGGAGCTCCGGCGCCAGAGGGATGGACTCGAATCGCTTTAGAGCGATTCTCGGGTCTGCGA
>JBATID010000458.1:0-44381 GCA_049667545.1 Woeseiaceae bacterium | reverse complement strand
GTGGAGGTATAGTACTCGGTGATCACCACCATGGCGGCGGTCAGCGCCAGGCCGATCAGTGCGGAACCGAACAGACTCATGGTGGTGTTGACCACACCTTCGATCACGACACCGCCCATCATATAATCAGTAGCGAAGTAGAAGGCGATCGCGGAAAGACCACCGGCCACGGCCAGGCCTTTGTACAGCGCGCCCATGATCTTGCCGCCATCTGACGTCTTGACGAAAAACGTACCAATGATAGAGGCGACGATTGACACGGCGCCCAGAACCAGCGGGTAAACAATGGCTTCAGGGCCATAGTTGACCGCCACGAGGCCGCCCAGCAGCATCGTTGCAATGATCGTTACGGCGTAGGTCTCGAACAGGTCAGCGGCCATGCCGGCGCAGTCGCCGACGTTGTCACCGACGTTATCGGCGATCACACCCGGGTTGCGGGGGTCGTCTTCCGGAATACCCGCTTCAACTTTACCGACGAGGTCAGCGCCGACGTCAGCACCCTTGGTGAAAATACCGCCGCCCAGTCGCGCGAAGATCGAGATCAAAGAGCCGCCGAAAGCGAGGCCAATCAGCGCGTGAATGGCGTGGTCCGTGGTCGAACCCAGCTGCAGCAGGATCAGGTAGTAGCCCGCGACGCCGAGCAATCCCAGCCCCACGACGAGCAAACCGGTGATTGCGCCGCCTCTGAACGCTACGTTCAGCGCCGGGTTAACGCCTTTCCTGGCTGCTTCGGCGGTGCGTACGTTGGCACGCACTGATACGTACATGCCGATGTATCCGGCAAGGGCCGAGAAAATGGCGCCGATCGCGAAACCGATGGCCGTCGCCCAGTCGAGGGTAAAGCCCAGGGCGACAAACAGCACGACGCCCACAAGGCCGATCGTCATGTATTGACGATCCATGTACGCCTTCGCGCCTTCCTGGATTGCGGCAGCGATTTGCTGCATGCGTTCATTGCCGGCCGGCTGTTTCAAAATCCACTGCGTTGAGATAACTCCGAACAGAATCGCGAGCGCACCCGCACCGATCGAGAGCCACAGGGCAAACTCGTTAGACATCAGATCTTCTCCTGATTTTTTTAAGGTGCCGCGCGCTCCCCGACCCCTTGCTGGTGATTCTTGTGGGGGCCGCCGGCGGCAGGCGGCGCATCATACCATAAATTTAGTGCCCGTCCTCGGCTTCACCGGACGATTCCGAAGCTTGGCGACCTTGGGTAAGCCGTTGATATATGGCGGATAATTTTCGCCTTTGATCAGCGGCTGCAGGTAACGCCGGCAGGCTTCGGTGATGCCGAAACCGTCCTTCGTGATGTAGTGTCGTGGCAGCATCTTTTCTTTGTTCGCGATACGTCCCAGTGGCGCTGATTCGATCTTCCAGCGATAAGGCTTATCGGAGAGGCGCTTGATCACCGGCATGATGGCGGTCTTGCCCTGCAAAGCGAACTGCACGGCCGCCTTGCCCACGGCGTACGCTTGCTTTACATCGACGTCCGACGCGATATGCCGGGCCGAGCGCTGCAGATAGTCGGCTATCGCATAGTGATATTTGAAACCCAGATTCTCACGCACCATATTCGCGACCACCGGTGCGACACCACCCAACTGGGCGTGACCGAAGGCGTCGCGTGTGCCTGCCTCGGCGAGGAACTTGCCATTGGCAAATGCAGCACCCTCGCTGACGACAATAACGCAGTAGCCGTAATCACGGACGCACTGGCGCACCCGCTTCAAAAACTCGCGCTTCTTGAACGGGATCTCCGGGAACAGGATGATGTGCGGAGCATCTCCCGGGTTTTTTCCGGCCAGACCGCCGGCCGCCGCAATCCAGCCGGCGTGTCGGCCCATGACTTCGAGGATGAAAACCTTGGTTGAGGTTTCGGCCATCGACAACACGTCCATCGCAGCCTCCTGTGTCGAGACCGCCACATACTTGGCAACGGACCCGAACCCGGGGCAGGTGTCCGTGATCGGCAGATCGTTGTCCACCGTCTTGGGCACGCCAAGGCAGGTCACCGGGAAGCCCATCTTCTTCGAGATCTGCGACACCTTGTGGGCCGTGTCCATGGAATCGTTGCCGCCGTTGTAGAAAAAATAGCCGATGTCGTGGGCCCTGAAGACCTCGATAAGGCGCTCGTATTCCGCGCGATTTTCTTCAATACCCTTGAGTTTGTAGCGTGCGGAGCCAAACGCGCCGCCCGGCGTGTGCATCAGCGCTGCAATTGTCGCGGTACTCTCTTTGCTCGTATCGATCATGTCCTCGGTGAGCGCGCCAATGATGCCGTTATGCCCTGCGTATACATTGGCTATCTTGTTCGTATGCTTGCGAGCTGTCTCGATAACACCACAGGCTGTGGCATTGATAACAGCGGTAACTCCGCCGGACTGGGCATAAAAGGCGTTCATAGCAGGCATGACTGGGTTTCCGTGGCTGACGATTCAAGAGGCGCAGAGCATAGCGGAAACCGCTTTACGGATCATCGGCAATTACCGAATTAGTGCATATCTACGCATTGACCTGCTTACCCTGAGCCGGTAGCGTTCCTTGCCCCGGAAATCGAAGTGAGAACGAGTCGATGCGAATCGTATTGCTGGGCGCGCCTGGATCAGGAAAAGGCACGCAGGCCAAGAAGCTGATGGCGGACTGGAATATCCCGCAAATCTCGACGGGTGACATGCTTCGCGAAGCGGTTGCCGCCGGTACGCGTTTTGGTCTGCGGGCCAAGTCCGTCATAGGGTCTGGCAACCTGGTGCCGGACGAGGTGGTGCTCGGAATTATCAGCGAGCGCCTGAACCAGCCCGATACCGCCGATGGGTTTATCCTTGATGGTTTTCCCCGCACAACGCAGCAGGCGCTCGATCTCGAGGAGTTGCTGGACCAGATTGGTGCGCCGCTCGATACGGCCGTGCTGCTGGACATCGATTTCGACATCCTGATGAAACGGCTGACGGGTCGACGCACGTGCTCGCTCACTGGCAAGCTGCTCAATATCTACTATTCCTCAGCAGAGGAGCTGGCCGAGTGCGTCGAGGCCGGCGGGACGTTGATTCAGCGTGAAGATGACAACGAGGAAACCATCGGTAATCGCCTGGAGGTCTACCGCGAGAGGACCGAACCGCTCATCAACTACTACGAGAAGCGTAACAAGCTCACCTCGATTAACGCTGAAGGCAGTATTGACGAGGTCTACGAGCGTTTGGTGCAAGCGCTCACGTAGAACCCCCCTGCGGGACTCATCAGGCGATCCGCCGAGATGTTTGCTGGCGGACTGTCTCGCTGGCGCTCGCTTTATGTCTCGCCAGCAAACATCTCGGCTGCCCGCCTTACGTCACTGGCAGCCTGTCAGCCCGTTGACCCAGTCAGTTAGCAGCGAGACACCCGCGGTGTCGATCACAGTCGAACCGACTGGCGGCATTGCTGCGAAGTCACCACGACGGTTAGTCCGTGCCACCAGCGTGGAGCTGGTGGCGTCTCCCGGTGCGATGATTCGCGCGTTTGTAATTCCCAGCGTACCCGCCTGCGGGATTGCGTCGCAGGTAGCGGTGTCCGGCAACGCCGTAAAGTAACGCAGGTCAAGGTCGACCGGTGTCCCGCCGCCGGGGCGGTGACAGCTCGCGCAGTTGGTGTGTAGATAAGCCCGCGCGCGGGCGCCGAGAGCGGCGCTGGTGTCCATGGGATCGGCAAGCGCGGGCAGGGTGTCCGGGGTGCCCGCCAGCGGCGACGTGAACATCATGACGTGATCCAGCGTTTCCAGCTGGTTCGCGATACGCCCGGTACCCGGATACGTGAAGTCCTTGTTGAGCTGCGCTGTCTCAGGTCCCAGTGCATAGCCGGCGGCGCCGGTGTGACACTGATTGCATTGTGCTTCGCTTGGAAATACCCAGTCCTGGCCCGCGATGTCGACGGTTTTGCCGCCGATCACTCGCGTCGCGTCGGTTTGCTCGGCGTTCCATTCGTAGGTATAGCCAGCCCACACACCGTCCGGATGACGCATCAGGTGGCGGGTTTCAATCAGGTTGTTGTTCAGTGCGAAATTCTTGACGATGACGGTGCCAACCGGAAACTGCCAGTCGTCCTGATTGTCGATTGTGATTGTCGTGCCGTTTGGCAAGCCAAGGAAGCGGGTCTTGCCGGCGCCGTCGGACCAGAAGGGCGCATTAAGATCATAGGGAACCAGCCCGGCATAGGGTTGTGTAATGTCCGACGGATCGACGCAGCCGGATTCCGATAGCTGGCTGGGAATCGAGTTGCCGGCGCCGGCGGCGCCCGGCACCAGTTTCATGATGCGGCCGGTGCTGATACTCGCGTAATACAGCTCACCCAAAGCATCGGCAGCAAAGGCAACCGGCCTTTCCGGGCCGTCCAGCAGCTGCTCATTGACGTAGCCGCCCTGGCCGTCAGAGCGTAGCGCCCAGATGCGACGCGATCCGTAGTCGCCGTATATATACTCGCCGACTCGACCACTGATTGCCGATCCGCGATAGACGACGCCGCCCGTGATCGAATTGCCCTGGCTATGGGGATAGTCATGCACAGGATCTGTGTAGTCGCCATCGCAACCGCCAGTCTCGAAAGCGCTGAAGCCCTCACGGCAGTCCCAGCCATAGTTTTTGCCGCGCTCAATGATGTCCACTTCTTCAAACGCATTCTGACCAACATCGCCGGCCCACAGCTGTCCCGTGAGCGGGTCAAATGACCAGCGAAACGGGTTGCGTACGCCCCATGCGTAGATTTCGGGGCAGTTGTTCGGGTTGTTCAGTCCCGGACCGCATTTCGGCTGGTCGGCAAACGGATTTCCCTGTGCGCCGGCCGGAATTGCGTAGGGTACGGACGGGAAGGAGACCGAGGGGCCAGTGACATCCAGGCGCAGAAAAGAGCCGAGAAGATTGGTCGTGTCCTGACCGGTTTCTTGTGGGTCGCCGCCACCGCCGCCGTCACCCAGGCCGAAGTACAGAAAGCCGTCCGGCCCGAAGGCAATATCACCACCGTTGTGGTTACTGGCAAACTGGTCGACCGAAATAATCTCCTGCTCGTCGCTGCCCGAGCCAATGGGGCTCGGCGTGACAACATTATCGAGAATGACGCGCGTGATAACCGAGCGCATCGACGTCGCACCGCCGGCGCGCGTGTACGACAGAAAGATTTCCGGCGTGCTCGGGTAGTCCGGGTGAAAGGCCATGCTCAGCAGGCCGCCCTCACCGTTGGTGACGACGCTGGGCGAAATATCGATGAAGGGGCTTACGGCGGTCGGGTTATCGGGGTCGAGGGTCACTATCTGTCCACCTCTTTGCACGATAAACCAGCGGGGATTGGCCGTCGGCTCGAAAACCAACTTGATCGGCGCCGCGAGGTTGCCGAGGCCCGGGAACGCATCCTGCGCGCTGACGTCCGTGACCGCGCCTGCCCGCGGTGGCGCGACACAGCTTTGATTATCCGGGCGATTGTCGAGGCCGAACAGCTGCGAGGCGGGCGGTGGCTCGGGCGTCGGCTGGCTGTCGCTGCCCCCGCCCGTGCAGGCTGCAAGAGCTGCGGCGAGTATCAGGGAAGGTATTAGACGTCGCATGAAGGAGTCGCTCAAGAAGAACTTCCAGACTATACGATGACTGCGACAGGCAGGGACATCGCGCTACAGCAATGAGACCAGTTCCTTGCCGATGAGTTCGCCGCGCCAGCCCTGGAATACGCGTGACTCTCGCGAGTGTGAGCTTATGATCGCGGCGAGCTCACGCTTCGATGCGATGGTTTCTGCGGCGAGACCAAGGCTTTTCGCGCACTTTGCCACGCGTGCCTGCATGACCTTGAGCTGTGATTTTTGCGCTTCGGTTGGCTTGCCCGGCGGACTGTAGTCGTTGCTGTCGTTTGCCGACGCAGCTACTGCCTGCAATAGCTGCTTGCCAACCCGGCTGACGAGTTTCGGCGGCATGCCGTCGAGCGCCGCCAGCTCTTGCTCCGTTGCGGGCAGCTTGTTCGCAATATCGAGCAGCACATTGTCGCGCGCGATCCACTGGCGCGGCTTGTCGCGACCGACGGCTTCCGCCTCTCGCCAGGTTGCCAGTCGCGCCGCTGCAGCACGCCGCCGGCCTTGCAGATTTCTCGCACCTTTCAGGCGCTCGATGGCCTGTCCGTCACTGACTTCGTACAGGCCGGGATCCAGAAGCAGGGCGGCGTCCTGATGTGCCCATTCCAGTCGCCCCTCGCGTTCGAGCCGCTCACACAGCAGTTCGTGAGCAGGCAGCAAATATTCGACATCCTCGGCGGCATATTGCAGCCACGCTTCTTTCAGAGGGCGGCGGGTCCAGTCGGCGCGGGTATGGGATTTGTCCATGTCGGCATCGAACAGCTCTTTGACCAGCCCTGCATACCCCATCTGCGCCGGGTAGCCGAGCAGCCCTGCGGCGATCTGCGTATCGAAAATCGCAGCCGGCATCGCGCCGGCCAACTGCCAGATGACCTCGATATCCTGCCGCGCCGAGTGGATAACCCAGTTGCGAGCCAGCAGCGCTTTCCAGAAGTCGCGGTGTTCGCCATCAGAGAGCGGATCCACGCAATAGATTTCGCCGGGTGTTGCCAGCTGTACCAGGCATAGCTGCGCGAAATAGGTCTTCTCGCGCATGAACTCCGTATCGATGCCAATGAGCTCATGCTCGCTGACTGTCGGCACCAGGGTGTCGGGTTGATCAATGAATGTGTAATGAGGCATGTGACTGGCGCGAGCGAGATTCGGGCGCACAGGTTAACATGCGAACCTCGATAGACTGGAGTCTGGAAACTGCCTCGCCTCGTGCTGGAACTCATTCGAACATTGCTCGACATCATCCGCCTGCAAAAAGGCCCGGACGCAATCCCGCATTCGAGCGTGCTGTTCGGGTTTGCAATTGCATTCTGGCTGTTTGCCGGCATGGTCATGACGCTCGCGACCCCGGAGCTCGATCAAAGGGACTTTGTGCTCGGCACGCTGACCGGAGTCGTGGGGCTGTCCTGCTACGCGGCAATCATCGTGGCGTCCGGCAAGAGCCCCCGCTTGCTGCAAGCGCTCACCGCCGTGATCGGTTGCGGTGCGTTGTTAAGCCTGATCGTTGTGGTCTGCGACGCTTTATTGTCGATGTTTGTTCGCGACAGCCTGGCGGGCCTGGTAGTGACGTTGATTCTGTTGTGGTCCGTTCCGGTGGAAGGGCATATCATTTCCCGGACGCTAGACCGGCACTGGTATCTCGGTGTGGTTATCGCCATGTCGGTATTTGTTCTGCAGCTCTATTTGTATTCGGCCATCGATCCGGCGCCGGTCGCGGTGTCCTGAGGCGCTATGCACTTACATATACTCGGTATTTGTGGAACCTTCATGGGCGGTGTTGCAGCACTGGCCCGCGCAGCGGGTCACGACGTGACCGGCTGCGATCGCAATGTCTATCCACCGATGAGCACACAGCTGAAGAAGCTCGGCATCGACATTCATGAGGGCGTTGGGGCGGATCAGCTCGATATCGATCCCGATTGCGTGGTGGTCGGTAACGTCATGAGCCGCGGTGTCGAGGTCGTGGAAGCCATGCTGGACCGCGGTTTGCCCTATCGGTCCGGTCCGCAGTGGCTTGCGGAGAATGTCCTGAACGACCGCCACGTTCTTGCGATCGCCGGGACGCACGGCAAGACGACGACGTCCAGCATGCTGGCCTGGATCCTCGAGGATGCGGGGCTCTCACCCGGTTTTCTGATCGGCGGCATTCCTGCCAACTTCGGCGAAAGTGCACGTTTTGGTAAATCCGAGTTTTTCGTACTCGAAGCGGACGAATATGACACGGCGTTTTTCGACAAGCGCGCCAAGTTTGTGCATTACCGTCCACGCACGCTGGTGCTCAACAATCTCGAATACGATCACGCTGATATCTATAGCGATCTCGATGCCATCCTCTGGCAATTCCACCAGTTGTTACGCACGGTTCCAGGAGCGGGGCGCATCATTGTCAATGCTGCAGACGAAAACCTGGAACGCTTGCTCGAGATGGGTTGCTGGACACCGGTCGAGACATTCGGCGTCGGAAATGACGCCGACTGGACCGCGCGCTTTGACGATGCTGTCGGGCGCAATATTGCTGTGCAGGGTCCGCAGGCAAGTACGGGCAGCGGGCGCTGGCATATGAGCGGCTCGCATAATCTGGAAAACGCGCTGGCCGCCGTGGCGGCGGCAGCATCAGCCGGCGTATCGCTCGAACGCGCTGTCGACGCGCTGTCTCGATTCGAGGGTGTCAAGCGGCGGATGGAACGGACCGCCACGGTTGCCGATATCGCAATCTATGACGATTTTGCACACCATCCGACGGCCATTCAGAAGTCGATCGAAGCACTTCGACAACAGCACCCCGGGCATCGAGTGATTGTTGCGGTTGAACCGCGTTCCAATACGATGAAGCTCGGTGTCCACAATGATGAACTCGCGGCATCGCTACAGGGCGCGGATCTCATCTGGATGTTCCGGCCGACCGACATGGGCGATGGTTTCGATGCCGCATTGGCGAGCCTGGGCGAAAAGCTGCGCGTGTTCTCCGACTACGATCAGCTGGTCAACGATCTGTCGATAAAAGTAGCGAGTGGCGACCGCGTGGTCTTCATGAGCAATGGCGGTTTCGGCGCGGCACGCCAGACATTGACCGCTCTGTTGCAGCGCACGCGAGGAAGTTAGAGGTCGTGGACGTTCCGCTTTTTCCATTGAATGTCGTTTTGTTTCCGGGTGGCCCGTTGCCACTGCGTATTTTCGAATCGCGTTATATCGACATGATTAGCCAATGCATGAAGAGCGAATTGCCGTTCGGTGTCGTGTTGATCCGTGAGGGGCAGGAAGCTGGCGATGCTGGTATGTTCGACGTCGGCACGCTCGCCACGATTGTTGATTTCTACCAGGGCAGCGACGGCTTACTGGGTGTTACGGCGGTCGGCGAGCAACGTTTTCGCCTGCTGGACTGCCGCAAGCAGGCAGACGGGCTCAATGTGGGTACGATTGAGCTCATCGAGGCCGAACCATCGAGGCCGCTCCCGGAGGAATTTCAGGCGTTACGGCCGATCCTCACCAATGTCCTGGATGATCTCGGGCTCCTGTACGAATCGCTGGAGCGTAATGACAATGATGCAGTCTGGCTGAGCTATCGATTTGTTGAGATCTTGCCAATCGATCT
Source organism: Woeseiaceae bacterium (assembly GCA_049667545.1). Taxonomy (GTDB): domain Bacteria; phylum Pseudomonadota; class Gammaproteobacteria; order Steroidobacterales; family Woeseiaceae; genus UBA1847. Next base: position 35,220 of record JBATID010000458.1, on the reverse strand, counting down.
GGAGCAAAAGCAGCAACTGCTCGAAAGCAGCGATACGCTGGCGCGCCTGCAGCTGATTGACAGCCTGATGCGTAGCGCACGCGACTGACTTACAGCGTCAGGAATACCTTGCGCGCCGCTGCCAAAGTCGTGTCGATCTCGGCATCCCCGTGCGCGGCGGATACAAATCCGGCCTCGAAGGCCGACGGTGCCAGATAGACGCCTTCGGCAAGCATGCCGTGAAAAAACCGTTTGAAACGCTCGATGTCCGCGGCCGCGACCTGGGCGTAACTGCGCACCGGCCCGTCGGCCGTAAATATCATGCCAAACATGCCACCTTCCTGCTCAACGGACACGGGTATACCGGCGTCTGCTGCAGCCGCAGCCAGCCCATCTGTCAGTCGCTTTGTCTGTGTGCTCAATGACGCATAAAAACCCGGCGCATCGATCAGCTGCAGGGTCGTGAGTCCGGCCGCCATGGCAACGGGATTACCCGACAACGTGCCTGCCTGGTAAACCGGTCCGTCAGGCGCGATGCTCGACATGATGTCGGCGCGCCCGCCAAATGCTGCCGCCGGCATGCCCCCGCCGACAATTTTCCCGAGCGTCGTCAGATCCGGTTTGATCCCGAATACTGCCTGCGCGCCACCCTTGGCGACACGAAAGCCCGTCATCACTTCATCGAAAATCAGTATCGCATCGGAGTTGGTGCATTCGTCACGCAGCGCTTCGAGAAAGCCGGGCACCGGCGGCACCATGTTCATGTTGCCGGCGATCGGCTCGACGATGACACAGGCAATCTGCTCGCCGAGTTCAGCGAATACCGTGCGAATGGCTTCCGCATCATTGAACGGCAGAGTGATGGTGTGTTCTGCGAGACCGGCTGGCACACCGGGGGAACTAGGGACGCCGAGCGTCAGTGCACCGGATCCTGCCTTGATCAGTAGCGAGTCCGAGTGGCCATGGTAGCAACCCTCAAACTTGATGATTTTGTCGCGGCCCGTATGACCGCGCGCGAGCCGGATCGCGCTCATGGTGGCTTCGGTGCCGGAGCTGACCATGCGGACGCGCTCAATGGATGGCATCAGCGTGCAGATCTTCTCCGCGAGCTCCGTTTCGAGCACGCAGGGCGCGCCGAAACTCAGGCCGCTTTGTGCGGTATCGGTGACGGCTGCAATGACCGCCGGGTGACAATGTCCAAGAATCATCGGCCCCCATGAGCCAATATAGTCAATGTACTTGTCACCGGCTTCCGATTCGAGCCAGGCGCCGCTGGCGCGCTTGAAAAATATCGGCTCGCCGCCGACACCGGCGAACGCGCGCACCGGGGAGTTGACGCCCCCGGCAATAAAACGCTGAGCGTTGGTAAACAGACTCATTGACGATCTCCGTGAGAGTGGCGCATGTTACTGAACCGAGGGTGGTTCGCTCAACTGAACAATTTTCACGCCCGCTTTGGCAAGCAATTCCGGCACGCCCTGATCGCCAATCAGGTGCAGCGCGCCGACCACGACCAGGTAATCATCGCTATCGTCCAGAAGCTCGCTGATTTGCTCAACCCAGCGACGGTTGCGGCCGTTGACCAGCGCCTCGCTGAGTTCCGCATTCTTTTCCAGGTCCTGGAGCAGGCCACTTTCGAGCGCTGCTATGTCGCCATATCGCCAGGCGCGGATAATTTCGTCGATAGACGCTTCGAGACCAGCACTTTCCTCGAGTGTCTGCAGCAACATGTCGCGCTGTGTTTCAAGCGACAGCCCGTCAAGAAACCCGGTTTGCTCAGCAGCAGTTTCCAGGCCCTCGATCGGTTTGCCATCGCGGCCTGCCTGCGACACCAGCTGCATTTCAATGCCCAGCATCGGGTTGAAGCCGATGCGATAAAGCATCATCATCTCCACCGTAACGGCGGCCAGCCACGGCTCGCTTTGTGCCAGCATTTCGATCGGGATGTCGATGGCATCGGCCGCTGCCCGGGCCTGCTGGTAGGCCGGTTCTCCCATGATGTCGCGCAGCGTCTTGCCACCCTCCAGCACACCACTGCGGGCAAAAAGCTGTTGCGCCTGGACGCCATCGAGGTCGTCCATGTCGAGTTCCATGACCAGTATTTCCGCCTCCTCGTACGCGGCATCGATCGCAGTCGGCAGCGGATAGTCCCCGGGGCGGAGCAGGTGAATGGAACCGAGCAGGTAAACGGAGTTGCTCTGCCCGGCAGCGCGCCACAACGTGACCGGGTGCCCGGCGGTATCCGCCCACACGGTAAGCGGGGACAGCAGCATGACCAACATGAGAAACAACCTACTTTTCATCGACATCTTCTTGCTCAACCCAGACAAGCTCTGTTTCATGACGGCCGTCTCCGAACAGGGTAATGCGGCGGTAGGCCGGTGGGCGGCTGTCGACGGCAAAGTCGTCGCTGCCCGGCAGGAACTGCCGGCAGGTCGACGGGGTCGCGATAATGCGGACGCCGCAATAGTCACTGTCATAGGGCTGGTGCACATGGCCGAAGACAACCAGGCGAACCCGGTCCAGGGACACAACGTGCTTGAGAAACGCCTCGCCGTTTTCCAGTCCGACCGTGTCCAGCCAGGCACTGCCCATGGCCAACGGCGGATGATGCAGGCATACCATGACATGCTCGGCGTCACTGCCAGCGACGATTCTTGAAAGTCGCTCCAGTTCCTCAGGCGCTACATTACCGCCGGCGCTGCCGGTAACGCAGCTATCCAGGCCGACGATGAGCCAGTTGCCAATTTCTTCAAACGCGCAATAGGAGAACGGTGGGGCGCAGCAAATCTTGCGCATCAATTTCCGTACATCGTGATTGCCGGGCACGCAGTGCATGCGCATGTTCAGCGGCAACAACAGGTCGCGGAAGCGATCGTAAGCGGCGGCCGAGTCGTCCTGGATCAGGTCCCCGGTGATAACGGCACGCTCCGCGCGCCAGTCGCCGGCCGCGTAGTGATCGAGGACACTTTGCAGCGATGCCTGCGTGGCAACGCCACGCAGCTCGCCATCCGCAGCAGCGAAAAGATGCGGATCCGTGAGGTGCAGGATCCGGATCTTCTCGATTCCTGTTGCGTCGGTTTGCGCCTCGATGCGTCGATTCCTCAGTAGCGGTAAAGCTCCGCCTTGTACGGGCCGTCTTTATCCACGCCGATGTACTTTGACTGCTCGTCGGTCAATACGGTGAGCTTGGCGCCAACACGACCGAGGTGCAGCCGCGCCACCTTCTCATCCAGGTGCTTGGGCAGAACGTAAACCTTGTTCTCATACTGGTCGCCATTGTGCCAGAGCTCGATCTGCGCGAGCACCTGGTTCGTAAACGAGTTGGACATCACGAAGCTCGGATGACCGGTTCCGCAACCCAGGTTTACGAGGCGACCCTCGGCCAGCAGAATCAGCCGTTTGCCATCGGGGAAGATCACATGATCGACCTGCGGCTTGATGTTCTCCCACTCGAATTGCTTGAGGTAGGCCACATCGATTTCGTTATCAAAGTGACCGATGTTGCAGACGATAGCCTGGTCACGCATGCGCGCCATTTGCGGACCCGTAACGACGTGATAATTACCCGTTGCGGTGACCACGAGATCAACCTGGTCGCAGACGTCGTCAAAGTCGACAACGCGATAGCCTTCCATGGCTGCCTGGAGCGCGCAGATCGGATCGACTTCCGTGATCCAGACAATCGCGCCCAGCGCGCGCAGCGACTGTGCAGAGCCTTTGCCGACATCACCGAAGCCACAAACGACAGCAACCTTGCCTGCGATCATCAGGTCGGTCGCACGTTTGATGGCGTCGACGAGCGATTCACGGCAGCCGTAGAGGTTGTCGAATTTGGACTTGGTGACTGAGTCGTTGACATTGAAAGCAGGGCACATCAGAGAGCCGTCGGCCATCATGTCGTAAAGGCGTTTGACGCCGGTCGTGGTTTCCTCGGAAAGGCCCTTGATGTCCTTCATCAGCTCCGGGTACTTCTCGTGCAGCACCATCGTCAGGTCGCCGCCGTCATCGAGGATCATGTTGGGATGCCAGCCATCGGGGCCGTTGATTGTCTGCTCAACGCACCACCAGTATTCGTCCTCGGATTCACCTTTCCAGGCAAAAACCGGTATGCCGGCTGCCGCGATGGCCGCTGCCGCGTGATCCTGCGTCGAGAAGATATTGCAGGACGACCAGCGAATGTCGGCACCGAGGTCAACCAGGGTTTCGATCAGAACCGCGGTCTGGATGGTCATGTGCAGGCAGCCGGTCAGGCGAACGCCATCCAGCGGCTTTTGTCCTTTGAACTCCTTACGCAGCGCCATCAAGCCCGGCATCTCCGTTTGGGCAATTGCTATTTCCTTGCGACCAAAGTCGGCCAGCGCAATATCGGCGACCTTGTAATCGTTTTGCTTAAGGGCAACGGCTTCGTTGCTCATAATCACACTCCTGAATATTGTAAAGTTTTAAAGTCCGGCCGCGTCACTGAGTGCCTCGGCCTTGTCCGTTCGCTCCCAGCTCAAGTCGATGTCGTCACGACCGAAGTGACCGTATGCGGCGGTCTGCTTGTAGATTGGCTTTATGAGATCCAGCATACCGAGAATGCCAAACGGAGTCAGGTCGAAGATCTCGCGAATAAGTTCCGTCAGGCGTGCATCCGACAGTTTGCCAGTTCCGAAAGTGTGCACGCTGATAGACGTGGGCTCCGCCACGCCGATGGCATAGGAAACCTGGATCTCGCAGCGGTCAGCGAGACCAGCCGCCACGATGTTCTTGGCGACATAGCGCGACGCATAGGCGGCAGAACGATCGACCTTCGACGGATCCTTGCCAGAGAAGGCGCCACCGCCGTGGCGCGCAGAGCCGCCGTAGGTATCCACGATAATCTTGCGTCCGGTCAGGCCGCAGTCGCCCATGGGGCCGCCGATGTGAAAGCGCCCGGTAGGATTGATGTGATACCTGGTGTCCTTGCTCACGAGTTCTGCCGGGATTATCGGCTTGATGATCTCTTCCATGACGGCCTCGCGCAGGTCGGCCATGGATATATCGGCGGCGTGCTGCGAGGACACAACGATCGCATCAACGGCCACCGGTTTGTTGTCGACGTACCGGAAAGTAACCTGGCTCTTGGCGTCTGGCCGCAGAAACGGAAGCGTGCCGTTCTTGCGGACTTCTGCCTGGCGGCGCACGAGTCGATGCGAGTACGTAATCGGCGCGGGCATCAGCACGTCAGTCTCGTTGGTGGCGTAGCCGAACATCAGGCCCTGGTCGCCGGCGCCCTGTTCCTCGGGCGTTTCACGATCAACACCGCGATTAATGTCGTCGGACTGCTTGCCGATTGCATTCAAAACGGCACAAGACGCGCCATCGAAACCTTTTTCCGAACTGTCGTAACCGATTTCCAGTACGGTGTCCCGCACGATGGCTTCGATATCCACCCAGGCAGACGTTGTAATTTCACCAGCAACTATCGCGACGCCGGTCTTGATCATCGTCTCGCAGGCGACGCGGGCCCTGGGGTCCTCCTCAATAATGGCATCAAGGATGGCATCGGAGATCTGGTCGGCAATCTTGTCGGGGTGTCCCTCGGAAACGGATTCCGAGGTAAATAGGAAGGCATCACTCATGGATATACAGGTTCCGATCAACAGGGGGTCGCGAATTGTACACTTGAAGCCGGCCTGTATAACAGGGAAAATGCGGCACGCGTTAGCGAGTCCCCCTCAAAATCAAGAAAAGGCCGCCTGGCCGACAACAAGATAGGTCAAATGTCACATAAAGCTGCAACTGCCGGTCTCCCCGAACGGCGAATTCTCGCGAACGCGATCAGGGCATTGAGTATGGATGCCGTGCAGGCCGCCAATTCAGGACATCCCGGTGCGCCGATGGGCATGGCGGATATTGCCGAAGTGCTGTGGCGGGACTACCTGCACCATAATCCTGCGAACCCGCAGTGGCCGAATCGTGATCGCTTCGTGCTGTCGAACGGCCACGGCTCGATGCTGCTTTACAGCCTGCTGCACCTGACGGGTTATGACGATTTTCCGATGGAGCAGCTCAGGAATTTTCGCCAGTTAGGTTACAAAACCGCCGGCCATCCCGAGTACGAGCGCGGTGGCCCGGTCGAGACCACAACCGGACCGCTGGGACAGGGCATCGCGAATGCGGTCGGCATGGCCATTGCGGAAAAAATGCTGGCGGCGCAGTTTAACCGCCCCGGACACGATATTGTCGATCACAAGACCTGGGTATTTCTCGGCGACGGTTGCCTGATGGAAGGTATCTCGCATGAAGCCTGCTCGCTGGCTGGCACGCTCAAGCTCGGCAAGCTCATCTGTCTTTATGACGACAACAACATCTCGATTGACGGTGAGGTTGATGCCTGGTTCACCGACGACACGGCAAAACGCTTTGAGGCATATGGCTGGCAGGTAATAGACGGCGTCGATGGTCATGACAGTGCCGCCATCGCTGCCGCCATCGAGCAAGGCGTTGCACACAGCGAGCGCCCAACGATGATCTGTTGCAAAACGATCATCGGTTTCGGCGCCCCGAACAAACAGGGTACGGCCGCGGTCCACGGCGCGCCGCTGGGCGACCAGGAAATTGCGGCCGCCCGCAAGCAGCTGGGCTGGGCACATGCGCCGTTCGAAATCCCTGAGGATGTCGCTGCGGCCTGGGATGCTCGCGAACGCGGCGCGGCTGATGAGCTCGCCTGGAATTCGGTAATTGCCGCTTACCGTAGTGAATATCCCGAGCTTGCGGCGGAGTTCACGCGCCGCACCGCCGGCGAGCTGCCGCATGGCTGGTCGGCGTTTGCCGATGCGGCGATCGCGGGAATCAACGCGGCCGCCCAGGACATGGCGACGCGCAAAGCATCGCTGGTCGCGCTGAATGCTTTCGCGCCGATGCTCCCGGAATTCGCGGGTGGATCGGCTGACCTGACCGGCTCAAATCTGACCAAGCATGATGGCTCGACGCCGATATCCGGTGACGACGCGAGTGGCAATTACTTCTGGTTTGGCGTGCGCGAATTCAGCATGACCGCAATAGGAAATGGTCTGGCGTTGCACGGTGGTGTCATGCCGTACTCGGGCACGTTTCTGACGTTCTCTGACTACGCTCGTAACGCGCTGCGCATGGCGGCCCTGATGGAAATCCAGAACATCCTGGTTTACACGCACGACTCGATCGGATTGGGCGAAGACGGCCCGACCCACCAGCCGGTCGAGCACACCGCCTCGTTGCGCCTGATACCCAACATGAGTGTCTGGCGGCCGTGTGACACGGTGGAGACTGCGGTTGCGTGGCGGCACGCAATCGAGCGTCGCGATGGGCCGACCAGCCTGGTATTGACACGCCAGGGCTTGCCCTTCCAGGCGCGCACCGCCGCGCAGGTTGCCAATGTCGCGCGGGGTGGTTACGTACTACGTGACACGAGCGGCGTACCCGATGTGGTGCTGATTGCCACTGGCTCGGAGGTCGCGCTGGCCATCGCTGCGGCGGATGCGCTGCAACAAGACGGCGTCAATGCGCGTGTCGTGTCAATGCCGTGTACGGACGTGTTTGACAAGCAGGACGACAATTATCGAGAGTCCGTGTTGCCGGCGAGTCTCTCTGCTAGAGTTGCGATCGAGGCTGGCGTGACTGAGTGCTGGTGGCGCTATGTCGGGTCCGGCGGGCGTGTGATCGGACTCGATCGATTCGGCGCATCAGCGCCGGCAAACGAACTTTTCGAATTTTTTGGATTCACGACGGACAATGTAGTCGCCGTCGCGAAAGACTTACTGAATTAATCACCGGAGAAGAGATAGATGGCTATAAAGATTGGCATTAACGGCTACGGCCGCATCGGGCGCAACATCGTGCGTGCAATTCACGAATCAGGTCGTGCGGCGGACTTTAACGTTGTTGCTCTGAATGATCTGGGCGATGCAAACACGAACGCCCACCTGACACGTCACGACACGGCGCATGGCCCGTTTGCCGGCACCGTTGAAGTCGACGGCGACGATATTATAGTCAATGGCGATCGCATCAAGGTGTTCGCCGAGCGCGACCCGTCCAAGCTGCCCTGGGGCAAGCTGGGCGTTGACGTTGTTTTCGAGTGCACGGGACTGTTCCGGACGCGCGAAACCGCGGGCAAGCACATCGCGGGTGGCGCGAAGAAAGTGATTATCTCGGCACCGGGTGGCGCGGATATTGACGGCACATTCGTGTACGGCGTCAACAGCGACACACTGACATCGAAGCATGCGATTATTTCCAACGCGTCCTGCACCACCAACTGCCTGGCACCGCTGGTTATGCCGCTCCACGAGGCGATTGGCGTCAAGCATGGCATCATGACGACGATTCATGCGTACACCAATGATCAGGTACTCACTGACGTATTCCACAAAGATCTCAGACGTGCCCGTTCAGCCACGATGTCACAGATCCCGACGAGCACAGGCGCAGCCGCAGCCGTCGGCCTGGTACTGCCGGAACTCAATGGCAAGCTCGACGGTTTTTCGATGCGCGTACCGACCATCAATGTGTCCTGTGTAGACCTCACGTTTGTTGCGAATCGTGCAACCAGCGTCGACGAGATCAACACCATCATGAAAGCGGCCAGCAAAGGTCCGCTGAAGGGTGTGCTCGCTTACAACGACGAACCGCTGGTGTCGATCGATTTCAATCATGATCCGCATTCGTCGACGTACGACGCCGGACTCACCAAGGTCATGGAAGGCACGCTCGTTAAAGTGCTGTCCTGGTACGACAACGAGTGGGGTTTCTCGTGTCGCATGCTGGACATGGCGACCGCAGTGATGAACGCGAAGTAATCGCGGCTTAGTGGGAGCGGGTATGTCCATCACCAGGATGGCCGACATCGATTTGTCGGGAAAGCGTGTGTTCATTCGTGAAGACCTCAACGTTCCGATTGCGGACGGCAAGGTCACGAGTGACGCGCGCATTCGGGCAGCATTACCGACGATAAAGGCAGCGCTGGCTGCCAATGCGGCGGTGATGCTGGTTTCGCACCTCGGTCGTCCAACCGAGGGGCAGCCGGAAGAAAAGTTCTCGATGCAGCCGGTGGCCGACCATTTGGCGACGCTGCTCGGTCGCGACGTGCCGTTGGTTCGAGACTGGATTGATGGCGTTGATGTTGCACCCGGCGACGTTGTGCTGCTGGAGAATGTGCGCTTCCTTGCGGGAGAGAAAGCCTGCGATGCGGGGTTGGCAAAAAAGATGGCGGCGCTTTGCGATGTCTTCGTGATGGATGCATTTGGTACAGCGCATCGCGCCCAGGCCAGCACCTACGGCGTAGCGGAATACGCCGCCGTTGCCTGTGCAGGCCCGCTGCTGTCCGGCGAACTCGATGCCCTGGCAAAAGCGATGGACAACCCGGCAAGGCCGTTTGTTGCAATCGTCGGTGGATCCAAGGTTTCGACCAAGCTGACCGTGCTGGAGGCCCTGGCCGACGTCGTTGATTGCCTGATCGTCGGCGGCGGTATCGCCAATACATTTATTGCGGCAGCCGGGCACGAGGTCGGCAAGTCGCTGTACGAAGCTGACATGCTGGATACGGCGCGGCAGCTGGCAAACAACAGCAAGGATCGTGCGGATATACCGGTGCCCGATGACGTGATTGTCGCCAAGGAATTCTCAGCAGACGCAACCGCCACTGCCAAGTCGATTAAAGATGTTGCCGACGACGACCTTATTCTCGATATCGGGCCGCTAACCGCACAGCGTTTCGCGAAAATATTGCAGAGCGCGGGCACAATTATCTGGAATGGTCCGGTCGGTGTTTTCGAATTCGACAGTTTTGGCGACGGCACGAAAGTACTCGCCGAAGCCATCGCCGAGAGCCCGGCGTTTTCAATTGCCGGTGGTGGCGATACGCTTGCTGCGATCGATAAGTACGGGGTGCGAGAAGGCATCTCCTACATCTCGACCGGTGGTGGCGCCTTCCTCGAATTTGTCGAAGGCAAAAAGCTACCCGCTGTCGAAATCCTCGAAAAACGCGCCGCTTCCTAACCAAAAAAAACGCTGTCATCGATTGGCGAATCGATCACACGCGGTCAGCCGACATGCTTTGTTGGCGGACTGTCTCGCTGCGCTCGCTTTATGTCTCGCCAACAAACATCTCGTCTGCCCGCGTGTTGCCGAGTCATGGCTTCAGGCGGCGAGCGCGGAGATGTCTCACCAAGCGAGTTATCGCAGATTGTCTGAGCGACTGAGACATCTGCGTGATCGCCGCAGTAGGCGCGGAATGACATGTTGGCCGATCTCGTGCGATAGAACTGGCAAGCAGAAGTCAGGTGGGCCAGGGACCGGTGATGGCGATGGTCATGCCGGGGTACTGAATATTCACGAATAAGGTCTGGCCGTCGGGCGAGAAACAGACGCCGGCGAGTTCCGATCCGGAATAGGGGTTGTCGGCAATCTCGTACTGCGTGCCGTCCGGCCGGATGCCAACGAGTCCGCAGTGACTCGCCGTGTCCTCGCAAACAACCAGGTCGCCCCATGGCGCCATCGTCAGGTTGTCACAGTTGCGCAGCAGTGACTGTTCATCGGCTTGTGCGATCAATGTTAATTCGCCGGGTACTTCGGACTCGCCGGTTGTTCCTTCAGACGGGCTGGGCTTGTAGGTAAACACCTGGCCGATGCGGGCAGGTCCACCAATGGTGCAGGTGAATGCGAAGCGGTCACCGGCGACGCATAACCCCTCGCCGCGTGCAAATGTTGCAGCACCCTTTTCGGCCCCACGCAGGCGCAGCGTATTGCCATCCGGATCGACATCGTCGAGATCGATCCAGCGCGTTTTCAATGGCTGGCCGAGCGGAGTCTGCGGTGCCGCTGACCAGTTATGCGTCATCGTCGTCGGGTGGTCGACGATGGCCAGCGCCTGCAGTTTGCCACCCTCAAGGAGCTTGCCCGGTACATTGGGAATGTAGCGATAAAACAGGCTGTGGTAGCGGTCCTCGGTCATGTAGACAATGCCGGTCTTCTCATCCACGGCGCAGGCTTCATGCTCGAAACGACCCATCGCCTTGATGGGCTTTGGCTCCACCAGGCCTGTCGCGTGTGCCGGTACCTCAAAAACGTAGCCGTGGCGCTGTTCACGACTGATCAGCTGCAGCCTCTGCAGCCGTGTGCCGGGCTCGGTAAAACACTCCTCGCAGCTGAGCCAGCTGCCCCACGGGGTCGAGCCACCGGCACAATTGATTTCGGTGCCGGCCAGGCTCATGAACTGTTGTTCAACCTCGCCCGTTGACGGATTGAACACGCTCGTTGTTGTGCCGCCCAGAGCCGGTGTTATCTCGTTGCCGCGATCGTAAAATCGTGATCGAACGGACTCCGGCAGGCCCGCGAAATTTTCCCTGAAGGCGCTGTGCTCCGGCCAATAGGGTTGCATTTCGTGGTTACGCACCAAAATGATGCGTCCGTCTGCCCCCTGAAACGTTGCCATGCCATCGTGTGCGCCAGGCACCAGCAGGCCATCGCTCATGCTTTCGCCAGCGCGGGAGATCACCCGGTGGTGGAAGCCCGCCGGCAGGTCGAGAATCTTCTCGGGGTCCGGGCGCAATGGTCCGACGAGGCTGTCATTAGCACGGCAGCTCTGGGTCATTGCCGGTACCGTAGCGGCTGCGACAATACTCTGAATAAAGCGGCGTCGATTCAGCAAGGGCGTCTTTCATTACCCATGATTCGGGCCTACAGCATAGCCTGACAGGGATCCGGCCGAAAGCGATCGCCGCTAATTGGTAATAACGCCGCGCAATCAGCTGTGCAATAATCGCCGCCATGTCGAGACGAACCAAAATTGTTGCGACGCTGGGTCCGGCGTCAGATGACCCACAGATACTGGGCCGAATGATCATTGCGGGCATGACGGTCGCCCGCCTGAATTTCTCTCACGGTGACGCGGACGAGCATCGTCGGCGCGCAGCAGCGCTGCGCGAGGCCGCCAGCGCGACCGGACGTGACGTAGGCTTATTGGGCGACCTGCAGGGACCGAAAATTCGTGTGTGCCGCTTTGCCGAACACAGCGTGTTGCTCAACGACGGCGATACCTTCTTCCTGGATAGCACGCTCGGAATGCTGGACGGCAATCAGGACGGTGTCGGCGTTGCGCTGGACACGCTACACGATGACCTGCATGCCGAAGATATCCTGTTGCTTAACGACGGCATGATCACACTCAAGGTCGACCGTATCGAGGGAACGCGGATTTACACCACGGTCGTGCACGGCGGCATCCTCTCGGATCACAAGGGCATCAATCTCAAAGGCGGTGGTTTGTCCGCCGCTGCGCTGACGGATATCGACAAAGAGAATATCAAGCTCGCAGCGGAGTTGAAGGCCGACTTTCTGGCCGTATCATTCGTACGCAATGCCGCGGACGTGACGGAGGCTCGCCGGCTGTTTGAGGAAGCAGGTGGCCGCGGCCTGATCGTCGCCAAGATTGAACGCACGGAAGCCATCCGGGATATTGATTCGATCATCGATGCGTCTGACGTCGTCATGGTTGCGCGCGGCGATCTGGGTGTCGAAATTGGTTACGCAGAACTGACCGGTATTCAGAAGAAACTGATACGCAAGACGCGCAAGGCAAACAAGATCGTCATCACCGCGACCCAGATGATGGAGTCGATGATCCAGAATCCGATACCAACGCGTGCAGAAGTTTCCGATGTCGCCAACGCGGTGATCGACGGTACCGACGCCGTCATGCTGTCCGGTGAGACTGCCGTTGGCAAGTATCCGGTCGAAGCAATTCGAGCGATGGCGGAAGTCTGTGTCGGCGCGGAGAAATTCCCGCTGGCTACCGGTTCAGCCACCCACCGCATGAATGACCGCTTCGAGTTTGTTGACGAAGCGATTGCCATGGCGACAATGTACACGGCGAATCACATGTCGGTGAAAGCGATCATAGCGTTGACGGAGTCTGGTGCGACGACGCGCTGGATGTCGCGAATTCGGTCGGATATTCCCATCTACGCATTTACGCCGCACGAAGCCACGAGCAGGCGGGTGGCATTGTATCGCGGTGTTTACCCGGTTTCGTTTGCGATCAATGTTGATAATCCGCGGCGACTCTACCAGGATATATTTAATACGTTGCTGTACTACAAGCTCGTTGAGGTCGGCGACCTGGTGATCTTCACGAAGGGCGATCTCGACAACGTCGCCGGCAATACCAATGCGATGAAAATTCTGGCAGTCAGACGAGAAGAATGAAGCGCGTATTGCTACGACTGGTATTGGCAGCGAGCCTGCTGTTAGTCGTCTCCGCCCTGCTGGTAACGATGCTACTGCGCGCCAGTCTGCCCGATCTGGACGGTGAGTTCCGCGCAGCGGGGCTCAGCGCTCCCGCCAGGATCGCCAGGGATCAGGACGGTATACCGGTCATTACGGCGGCGAATCGTCGTGACCTGGCTTTTGCAACCGGGTACGCACACGCACAGGATCGTTTTTTCCAGATGGACATGATCCGGCGCCAGGCTGCCGGAGAACTTTCCGAACTCGTCGGTCCCGCGACGGTGTCGGTTGACCAGCGCTATCGATTCCACCGTTTCCGCAACAAAGCGCAAGCCGTCATGGCCGCTGCTGATGAAGGCGACCGGGCTGTTATCGAGGCATACGCCGACGGGGTTAACGCCGGGTTGGCGTCACTGGATGCAAGGCCCTTCGAATACTTCGTCCTGGGTGCAAAGCCGCAGCCATGGAAGGCAGAGGACTCGGTCCTTGTTGTCTACGCCATGTTCATGCAGCTGAATGACTCCAGGGCGCAGAAAGAAATCCAGCGTGGACTCGCACACCGCGTGCTGCCCACCGAGGTCTATAACTGGCTGTATCCGCAGGGCACACCGTGGGATGCGCCGTTGATGGGCGAGCCGCGCGCGGCTATGGCTATACCGGATGCGTCGGTTTACTCGATTCGGGATATCCCCGATGTGGCGGCGCCGGCCCGCGAAGTTGGCCGCTATCCGTTGCGCGGCAGCAATAACTGGGCCGTCTCCGGTGCGCTGACAGCCAACGGTCGTGCAATTGTCTCGAACGACATGCACTTAGGCCTGAGTACACCCAATATCTATTACCAGGCGCAGCTCGTGGTCGCTGGTACCGATGCCATGGATGTTGCCGGTGTGACGTTGCCGGGTGCACCGTTTGTCATTGCCGGTAGCAACTCACGAGTTGCCTGGGGTTACACGAACAGCTATGGCGACTGGACGGATGCTGTCGTCTTACGCCCCGGGTCAGCCGACAATACGTACATGACGCCCGAGGGCGAACGGCAGTTTGAGACGCACCGCGAGACGATCAACGTCAAAGACGCCGCGCCGGTCGAGTACGTGATTCGTGAGACCATCTGGGGTCCCGTTCTCGACGATGTCGATTACCCGGACGGCGAAGTGGTCGTCAGCTGGATTGCGCACAAGCCCGATGGCGTGAACCTGCGGCTGCTGGACCTGGAAACCGTTGCGTCGGTCTTTGAGGCGCTGGATATTGCCAACACCATGGCGATGCCGCCGCAGAATTTCGTAACGGGCGATGCGCTCGGCAACATCGGCTGGACCATCGCCGGAAAGATACCCATCAAGGTTGGCTTCGACCCCATGCTGCCGGCCGACTGGAGCGTGCAGCACGGCTGGCAGGGCTGGCTCGACAGCGGCGACTATCCACGACTCGTCAACCCCGAGAGCGGCCGTATCTGGACAGCAAACGCACGTGTGACCGATGCTCAGGCGCTGGACGTTGTCGGCGATGGTGGCTATGACTTCGGTGCCAGGGCGCGCCAGATTCGCGATGGGCTGTTCGCCAGGGATACCTTTACGCCAGAGGACATGCTGGCGTTGCAGTACGATGATCGCGCCTTGTTTCTCGGTCGCTGGCGAGATCTGTTAGTTGAGCTGCTCGACGACACGACGGTGGCGAGCGATGCGCAACTCGCGGAGTACCGCGAGCTGGTCGAGGGCTGGTTGCCGCGGGCCGCGCCGGAGTCCACGGGCTACCGTTTGGTGCGTGCGTTCCGGCTTGAGGTCGAGAATCGTGTGTTTTACGCGTTGCTGGCGCCAGCGCGCGCGGCGTATGGCGACGACGTCAGTTTGCGCCGCAGCAATCAGTTTGAGGCGCCATTGTGGAAGCTGGTCACCGAACAGCCGCTGCACCTGTTGCCGCGCGACTACGCCAGTTGGGACGAGCTCATGGTGGCGGCGGTACGACAGAATATCGATTACTTTCAGAATAACTATAGCGGCCCCTTGTCTGCCCGTACCTGGGGTGAGATCAACACGGCGTCGATACGACACCCTCTCAGCAGCAGTATTCCGCTATTGGGCGACTACCTCAATATGCCCGCGGACCCCCTCAACGGTGACCTCGACATGCCGAAAGCGCAGGGCCCATCGTTCGGCGCCTCCGAGCGCTTCTCGGTCGCTCCCGGTGACGAAGCAAACAGCCTGATGCAAATGCCTACGGGACAAAGCGGCCATCCGCTGTCGCCGTTCTATAGCCGCGGTCACGAAGACTGGGTTGCCGGTCGGCCGAGCCCGTTTTTACCCGGCACCGCCGCGCATACGCTGACGTTGACCCCCGACAGGCGTTAGACTAGCGGGCAACGCCCCCTATGGATAACTCGATGGCCGACCAGAAATTTGCGGGAACCCGTTCTTACATTGCTACCGACGACCTGACGATGGCGGTGAATGCCGCCGTGACGCTGCAGCGGCCCATTCTCATCAAAGGCGAGCCCGGCACTGGCAAGACGCAGCTCGCGATCGAGGTGGCAGAAGCGCTTGGCAAGCCGCTTTACGAGTGGCACATCAAATCGACGACCAAAGCGCAACAGGGACTGTATGAATACGATGCCGTGGCGAGACTTCGAGACTCGCAGCTCGGCGACGACCGGGTGCACGACATCGGCAATTACATCGTCCGCGGCAAGGTCTGGGAGGCGTTCGAATCCGAGCAGCAACCGGTCCTGCTCATTGATGAAATTGACAAGGCCGATATCGAATTTCCAAATGATCTGCTGCGCGAACTGGACCGCATGGAGTTTTTTGTTTACGAGACGCAGCAGCTTGTTAAAGCACGCCACCGACCGATTATCGTCATTACCAGCAACAACGAAAGAGAGCTGCCGGATGCTTTTCTGCGCCGCTGCTTTTTCCATTACATCCAGTTTCCGGACAAGGAGACGATGGCGAAGATTGTGGATGTGCATTTTCCGGATCTCAAGAAAAACCTGTTGAAGGAAGCCCTCGACGCGTTTTACAAAGTGCGCGATGTGGGTGGCCTGAAGAAAAAGCCATCGACATCTGAATTGCTCGACTGGATCAAATTGCTACTGGCCGAAGACATACCGCTGGAAGTCTTGCGCGGCAGTGACGCCAGGAGCGCCATCCCGCCGCTTTATGGCGCGCTGCTAAAGAACGAGCAGGATGTACACCTTTTTGAGCAACTGGTGTTTCTCGACAGACGCAATAACCCGCAGTAAACGCGATGTTGATCCCGTTTTTCTACAAGCTCCGTGAAGGCGGTATGAAAACGTCGATCACCGAGCTGCTGACGCTGCTCGAAGCCATGCGGAGTGGTCTCGCCGGCCAAAGCCTCGACGACTTCTACTTCCTGGCGCGCGCCAGCCTCGTCAAGGACGAATCCCATCTCGATCGTTTCGACCGGATTTTCGGCGCTTATTTCAAAGGCGTTGAGGATTCACTTGCCGATCTCATGCAGGAAATCCCGGAAGACTGGCTTACGGCACAGGCGGAACTGATGCTAAGCGATGAGGAACGCGCGCAGATAGAGTCGCTCGGCGGCTTCGAGGCGCTCATGCAGGCACTGCAGGAACGTCTTGATGAGCAGGACGAGCGGCATGAAGGTGGTAGTCGCTGGATCGGCACTGCCGGTACGTCGCCCTTTGGCGCCTACGGTTATAACCCGGAGGGTGTGCGCATCGGCCAGAAAGGCTCACGCAATCGCAGCGCGGTCAAAGTGTGGGACCGACGGGATTATCGTAATCTGGACGATTCCCTCGAGCTCGGTACCCGCAATATCAAGGTTGCGCTGCGACGGTTACGAAAATTCGCAAGGGAAGGGGCCGCGGACCAGCTGGACCTCGATGACACAATTGACAAAACGGCCCGCAATGCCGGGTTACTCGATATCCGACTGGTTCCGGAGCGGCACAATGCGGTGAAGGTGCTGCTGTGTCTGGACATCGGCGGCTCGATGGACGATCACGTCCGTATTTGTGAGGAGCTGTTTTCGGCGGCGCGCACCGAGTTCAAGCATCTTGAGTACTTTTACTTCCACAATTTCATTTACGAGAGCCTGTGGAAAGACAATCGCCGCCGTCATGCTGAGAAGACGCCGACGCTCGATATCATGCACAAATACGCGTCCGACTATAAGTTGATCTTCGTCGGCGATGCGACGATGAGCCCTTACGAAATAGTCTATGCCGGTGGCAGCGTCGAGCACTGGAACGAAGAGCCGGGTGCCGTGTGGATGCAACGCCTGCTCGGCACGTTTCCTAAAGCCGTCTGGCTAAATCCCGAATCCCGCGATCGCTGGGACTACACGCCGTCGACCAAGCTGGTACGCGAGCTGATTGATGATCGCATGTATCCCTTGACGCTTGCTGGCCTTGACGACGCGATCAGGACGTTGCACTGAGCTGTTTCAGATCGGCAATGACTTGTGCCGAATGTTCGTCCGGTTTCACGTCAACATAGTGCCTGGCGACAATGCCTCCCGGCGCGATGATGAATGTCTGCCGCTTCGCCACGGTCATTCCCAGCATGCGGGTCTTGACCCCGTAGGCATCTGCCGTACCGCCATTCACGTCGGCCAGCAGCGGAAATGGCAGCGAATGGTTTTCCGCAAATGATCGATGCGAATCGACGCTGTCAATGCTGACGCCGAGGATCTGCGCGTTCAGGTCGCGAAAGGCAAAAATGTTGTCGCGAAATTCGCAGGCTTCGGTGGTACAGCCCGGTGTTCCATCTTTCGGATAAAAATACAGAACAACCCACTGGTCGCGGTAGTCTTCGAGCGAGTGCAACTGCCCGGTCTGGTCGGGGAGTTCGAATTCGGGTGCCTGCTCACCCACGTCGGGTTGCACGACAGCGGTGGTCACGGGTTCGCCAATCAGGTCCGAGACCGGGTTGGACGGACGATTGGCAAGCACGGCGAGCACTATGGCGACGCCCAGGACAGCAAAAACGATCAACAGCTTGGATTTCATGGGTGGATCCGAATCATTACATGGCAGGGTAAAATTGTGCGTTGCGGCGCAGAACCAGGCACCACACAGCCGTCTATAATACGCTGTATTATCAATCGCGTGAAACAGGGCCTTTGGCAAACCGGGTTGGTGGGATGAAACAGGCAGCAGCCGACGTCAAAACAGCGCTGGTCTTACCCGGCGGCGGCGCGCGTGGTGCTTTCCAGGTCGGCGTCCTCAAAGCAATTGCTGAAATATTGCCGCGCAGCAGCGCCAATCCCTTCCAGATTATCAGCGGCACGTCTGCCGGCGCGGTGAACGCGGTGGTATTGGCCTCGCGAGCGCACCGCCTGCGCTCGGCGGTTGCCGAGCTAGAGCAGGTTTGGGGGCATTTCCGTTGCCACCATGTCTACAAGACGGATCATCTGACCATGCTCAAAAGCAGCCTGCACTGGTTGGCCTCTATCGTGCTGGGTGGTCTCCTTGTTGGCACACCGCGGTCGTTGCTCGACAACGCTCCATTGCGAGACCTGCTACGCAAAAACGTGCGCTTCCCGCGCATCCAGGACGCTATCGAGGCCGGTCATCTCGAAGCACTCGCGATTACGGCGGCGGGTTACGCGTCGGCCCGGTCGACCACTTTCTTCGAGGCGCTTGACAGTCTTGAGGGCTGGGAGCGCACCCGTCGCCGCGGCGAACGCACGGATCTTAACCTGGACCACATCATGGCCAGCATTGCCGTGCCAATGATATTCCCGCCCGTCAAGATCGGCGACGAGTACTTTGGTGACGGCGCAATGCGTCAGGCGACGCCGCTAAGTCCGGCGGTGCGCCTTGGTGCCAATCGAATCCTGGTGATCGGTATCCGGGACGAGACCGGGGGCCGGCCGGCGGGGGCCGACGAGGAATCGCCGAGCTTCGCGCAAATCGCCGGTTACATGCTGGATACGTTGTTCATGGATGGCCTGTACTCGGATCTCGAGCGTATTACGCGGGTTAATGAACTGATCGATGGTGTGCCTGGCGAAGAACGGCGGGAATCGCTCAGACCGATGCGTCCGATCGACACAATGCTGATCGTGCCCAGCGAAGACCTGCGGTTTATCGCGCATCGACACAGGAAAGAACTGCCGTTGGCGATTCGTGGATTATTACGCGGGATAGGCGGCAACAACCCGGAAGAAAATCGCCTGCTGAGTTTTCTGCTGTTCGAGAAAGCCTACACCCGCGAGTTAATCGAGTTGGGCTATAACGACGCGATGAAGGTGAAAGACGAGCTGCGCGATTTCGTAACGGGGGCCGAGGTATCGCGGCTATTCGCGCCCAGCTGGATCAAAAAAGATCTCAGCGCGTTTCACGCAGACACCTAGCGGTGCTACAGCAGGAATGCGGCGCCGAGGCCCAGAAAGGCCATGTAACCGACGACGTCCGTGACGGTCGTTAGCACCACGCCACCAGCGAGCGCCGGATCGACGCGCATTTTTCTCAGGATCAGCGGAATGCTGTAACCGGCCAGCGCCGCGACAAACAGGTTGATGATCATTGCGGCACCGATGATGCCGCCAATGCGCCAGTCGCGGAACCACAGGTAGGTAAACAGTGCGACGACCACGGCCCAGCCGCAGCCGTTAAGAAAACCGACCATGAGTTCCTTGTGCATGATGCCGCGGGCGTTGCCGGCGTTGATCTGGCCAAGCGCGATTGCGCGCGTGATGATGGTCAGGGATTGACTGCCGGCCACGCCGCCCATGCTGGGGACTACCGGCATCAGCACAGCCAGCAATACGACTTTGTCGATCGTTGATTGAAACAGATCGACGACCGCCGCGGCCAGGAAAGCGGTGCAGAGATTGACGCCGAGCCAGAGCGCGCGACGTGAGGCGCTCTTGACGACCGGTGCAAACATGTCGTCCTCTTCATCAAGACCCGCGGCGCTCATTAACGAGTGCTCGGCTTCGTCGCGAATAACGTCGACGACGTCGTCAACCGTGATGCGTCCCAGCACATGGAAATCGTCGTCGACGACGGGTGCGGACAGCAAGTCGCGATTCTCAAATTCCCAGACGACCTGTGCCGACGGCGTGTGCGCCGGTATCGGCATGACCTCCGTGGACATGATGTTCGCTACCATTTCGTTCGGGTCATGCGTCAACAGACGAGAAAGGAACAGCGCGCCCATGTAGGTATTGTCGCGACCGACGACGAAGATGGAGTCAGTACCGTCAGGAATTTCGCCGACGACGCGCAGGTAACGTGTTACGACTTCAAGCGTGACATCGGGACGCACGGTCACGATGTCGACATTCATCAGGCCGCCGGCGCTTTCCTCATCGTAGGCGAGCACCTGTTCCAGACGTTCCTGGTCCTGCTTGTCGAGTGACTGCAGCACCTCTTTTGTGACCGCTTCGGGCAGATCGGCGAGCAGGTCAGCGAGATCGTCGACTTCCATGCCTTCGGTCGCGGCGATCAGCTGTGCCGTACCCATGCCCTCGATCAGGCCGTCCCGGACTTCCTCGGCAAGTTCGACAAGTACGTCGCCCTCGATGTCGGAGTCGACGAGTTCCCAGAGCACCGAGCGGTCTTTCAGGGGCACAGATTCCAGGAGTCGAGCGACTTCCGACGGGTGGAGGCTGTTGATCATGATGCGGGCCGAGCGCATGCGACCGCTGTCGAGTTTTTCTCGAAGCAGCTCAAGGTCGGCCTTGGTATTCTCTCGCGGGTCCATGCCCGCGGAGTGTACCAGCTTAGTCTGGATTGAGCCGATGCCCTGTCAGGCTGTTGTGTCGGATGAGCACGGGCTCGTGGTTTTCGCGCAGACTTGCGACCAGCATTTCGGTCATGCAGACCGACCTGTGCTGTCCGCCGGTACATCCAATGGCTACCGTCAGGTAACTCCGCCGTGCCTCCTGGTAGTTCGGAATCCAGCGCCGCAGGAAGGCCAGGATATCGTCGTGCATGGCCACAAAGTTGTCTTTTGAATTGAGGAATTCCGACACTTCCCGGTCGAGCCCCGTTAATCCTCTGAGCTCAACGGTCCAGTAAGGATTGGGCAGGCTTCGCAGGTCGAAAACAAAATCAGCATCGGCAGGAATGCCGTATTTATAACCGAACGACTGTACGAGCACCGAGAGGGATTCGGTCTTGCGCCGGTCAATGCGGTTGCGTATCACCTCGGCCAGCTCGTAGATGCTGCTGTGCGAGGTGTCAATAATCAGATCGGCGCTATTCTGAATTTCGGCCAGAATGTCGCGTTCAGTCTCGATGGCAACCTGCAGCTCGGTCTCCGCGGTTGCCAGCGGATGACGACGGCGAGATTCGCTGTATCGCTTCATCAATATTGCGTCAGACGCGTGCAGGAAGATCAGCTCCGCCTTAACGTTCTTTTTTTCGAGGTTGCGCAACATCTGCGGCAGCACGAGCAGGTCTGCCTTACGCGTACGCGCGTCCACGCCGACGGCCAGCATACTGACAGGGTCATCACCGGAGCGCACGTCTGTCACCGCAGCTTCAAGGAGCGCAGCCGGGAGGTTATCGATGCAGTAATAGTTCAGGTCTTCGAGGACGTGCAATGCAACTGACTTGCCCGAGCCGGACAGGCCGCTGACAATGATCAGGCGCAGTGGGTCTGGCATGAGCTCGCAATCGCCGTGGGCGCCGCAGCTTCAATCAGGATACGGTACAAATCACTGCTGCTATTCATGCGGCGTAGTTGCTTGCGCAACTCTTTATCTGCCAGCACCTGCGTGACCAGCTTGATATCGGCGTGGTGGCTTTCATCGAGTTCGAGCGGCAGTATCATGCCGAACACGAGATCAACTGGCTCGCCATCGGCGGCATCGAAATCAATCGGCTCGGAGAGTTTGATGAATGCAGCCGTGCTGCCTTCGATACCATCGACGCGGCAGTGCGGAAATGCAACGCCTTTCTCCAGGCTCGTGCAGCCGAGCCTCTCCCGTTCGATGAGGTTCTCAAAAATGACCTCATTTGCGATATCGGGAATTGACCGTACGAGCAACTCGCTCAGGATTTCCAGGCAGTGTTTTTTGCTGCGTGCAGTCGCATTGCAAAGAACGCGGTCTGGCTGAATGACATTTTCGATAGGCATGATCGGATTATCGTGTGTGCTGTTAGCCACCGGTCGGCAAGCTAGCCAGGTTGCGTTGGTTTGCGATCAGGCGTAACGAGATTTTTGTTTTTCTTTAGGCCGATGATCAGAAAGTTTTTCCTTGTATTTGCGAACCCGCCGTTCCAGCTTGTCGACCAGACCGTCGATAGCGGCGTACATGTCTTCCTCAATGTGATCGCAGTAAATAGTGCCGCCATTTACCTTGGCGGTCGCCTCTGCCTTATGCTGTAACTTTTCAACGGTCAAAATACATTGGACATCAGACACGAGGTCGAAGTGGCGTGCAATTTTCTCAATTTTGTTACTGACGTACCTTCTAAGGGCTTCGGTGACTTCGATATGGTGGCCTGAAACGTTCAGTTGCATTTGTTGACTCCCAAATTGTGAACTGCCTGTGGTACTTCTAAATCGTTGCGCGAGACTTGCGCTCGCTCGACGACGGTATGTTCATGCCCTCACGGTACTTCGCTACCGTGCGTCTGGCAACCGAAATACCGTCGGCCTTCAGCAAGTTGGTGATCTTGCTGTCACTCAGTGGTTTCTCCGCGTTTTCGCCGGCAATCAGCTTGCGAATTTTCGCGCGAACTGACGTTGAAGACTGGTCCTCGCCACTCTCCGATGACAGGTGACTCGAGAAAAAGTACTTGAACTCAAATACGCCGCGGGGCGTGTGCATGTACTTGTTGGTAGTTACTCGTGAAATCGTTGACTCGTGCATGCCGATCTCCTCGGCGATGTCCTTTAGCACCATGGGCTTCATGGATTCTTCGCCGTGGTCGAGGAACTCGGTCTGGCGAGTGACAATGCTGGTCGCGACCTTGAGCAGGGTCTCGTTGCGGATCTCGAGACTGCGGATCAGCCAGCGGGCCTCTTGCAACTGTGACTTGAGAACGGCGTGTTCGCTGCTGCCACGCAGCAGGCTCGCGTACTGCTGATTAACGGACAAACGTGGTAAACCAGTCGGACTTATTTCGACCTGCCAATGATTGTCTGTCTTGCGTACAAACACATCCGGAATCACGTATTCGGTGGCGGCCGGGCTCACCGCCAGGCCGGGCTTGGGATTGCAGCCACGAACCAGCGCCACGGCTTCGTGCAGCTCATCCTCGCTGGAGCGGAGTACGCGGCGCAGCTCGGCGTAATCGCGATTCGCTACGAGGTCGAGATGATCATTTGCGATAGTAATAGCGAGCTGCAGTCCTGGCGTTTCCCACTCCAGCTGACTGAGCTGCAGGACCAGGCATTCTCCAACCGAACGCGCGCCCACGCCGACTGGATCCAGGCGTTGAATCTTGGTGAGGGTCCGCTCAATTTCAGTGTCGGTGACCGGTGGCTCTTCATCGAGGCTGGATAATATTTCGTCGAAGTCCGCCGTCAGGTAACCGTCGTCGTTGATCGAATCGATCAGGGACTCACCGATCACGACCTCACGTGGCGAAAAATGCTCCATCTCGAGCTGCCAGAGCAGGTGTTCGCGCAGTGTTTGCCCGGATTCGTCGGCGAACTCGGAAATCGGCCGGCCTTCGCCATTCCAGCCACTATCCCGGGTTCGTTCGGCCGCCGTGGCCTGCCACTGATCCTCGGCCTTGAGGGTCTCGATCTCGGCCGTGGTCTCGGCGCTCGTCTTTGGAAGATCGGGAAGATCCTCCACCTCGAGCATGATGTTCTCCTCGAGCGCCTCCTGGATTTCCGCGTGCAGATCGAGAACCGGTAGCTGCAGCAGACGAATGGCCTGCTGCAATTGCGGCGTCATCGTCAGCGATTGACCCAGTTTTAGCTGCAGCGAAGGTTTCAACATGTACGACTACTACTCTATGGGCATTTTCGGCACACGCAAGGTGCCATTGGCTTCAATATGCCTCAGAGCTTGAACTCCTGTCCGAGATAGACTTCTCGAACGTGCTGATTTTCGAGAATGTCCTGCGGCGATCCCTCGGCAATGAGGCTTCCATCACTGAGTATATAGGCACGAGCACAGATTCCGAGGGTTTCCCTCACATTATGGTCAGTAATCAACACGCCGATAGAGCGTTCGCTCAGATGCCGGATAATGCGCTGGATATCGAGTACCGAGATCGGGTCGACGCCGGCGAAGGGCTCATCCAGCAGCACGAAAAGCGGGCTGGCCGCCAGTGCCCGGGCGATCTCCACGCGACGGCGTTCCCCGCCGGACAGGCTGATACCGAGACTGCCGCGCACATGCCCGACATGCAGCTCATCCAGGAGGTTCTCCAGTTCGCGCTCGCGACCGGCACGATCGAGGTCATCGCGATTTTCAAGGATCGCAAGAATATTCTGCTCGACCGTCAGCTTGCGAAAAATTGACGCTTCCTGCGGCAGATACCCGAGGCCGAGTTTGGCGCGCCGGTGCATTGGCTGCGAAGTCAGGTCCTTGCCATCAAGCAGGATTTTGCCGCTGTCCGCGACGATCAGGCCGACGATCATGTAAAACGCCGTCGTTTTACCGGCGCCATTGGGACCGAGCAGCCCAACGACTTCACCGCTCTTGATCTGCAGTGAAATTCCTTTGACGACCTTGCGCAGCTTGTAGCTTTTGGAGATGTTCTGGACGCTTAATATGCTCATGGATCTTTTTTTACGTCCCCGCCATCTTCGGCTTGCGGCGAATCATCCGACTGCACCTGGGAACCATTGGTTGGCGTGTAGGTGATTCTTACGCGGCCGTCCTCGTTGCCCGACGAGTCCGCGTCGATGCGCTGCTCGCGGATGTTGTAGACCAGAAAATTCGACGAAATCCGATTGCCCGATTCATTGATCGTTGCGTCATCGGCAAACTCGATGATGCCGGCCACGACGTCATACGAAAGTCTGCCGGCTTCGGCATAGGTCGTGTCATCGGTCCCCGACCGCTTTAGCTCAAACGTCGCCGGAGCGCCCGTGACTGTCGCTTGCTTGAGCTGGTACTCGGCGAAGCGCAGATCGGCCGTATCGCATTCGATGCGACCGTTATCCACGTCGATGATGACGTTGCCGGAGAATTTCCAGAATCCGTCTTCGCCCTCGGTGTTGCTGGCACGACCCTCATCGGCCTCGATGCTGATGCCGCCCTGCGACAAACGCAGGCCGCGAAAAATAATCATCGACGTCTTGCCATCGAATGACGTGGACTCGGCGTCGATGTCCCAGGGCAGCCGCAGGTCGAGATCCTCAACCTGGGCCGTGGCCGCGCACGGCCACAGTGCCAGCAGGAGCAGCGGGTACAGCAAGTGAATGTGGCGTGTCGTGGTCATTCTAAGGGGCGATCTTGCCGCGAATATTGGATTTAAGTTCAATTTTGTTGTCGCGCAACGATGCTAGCATGCCCGTCGCCGTAAGGCTGCGCGCGCCGATACGAATTTGCACGCGTTCGTCGGTTTCGGCGACAAAGCGTTCAGGGTCGAGCTCCAGGTACTGCGTGCGAATCTCTGTCTCGTCCTGGTCTACGGGTCCGCTGCTGGTTGCGCGCACGTGCCCGCGCAAAACGATGCGAGGACTGCCTTCACTCAGCGTGGCGGCGTCCGCGTTGACCGTCCACGGGACGTTGCTGTCCGGCGAGTAGCGAATCCTGACCTCTGTAAAGTCTATCCGTCGATCGGCTCGCTGCTCGGCATGGTCAGCCTCGATCGCGTACAGCAGGGTACCGTTATCTGCAGTGCCTAAGATGCGCGCCGACTTCAAATAATAGCCGCGGTGCACATTTTCGTAGGGCAACTCACTGGTTTCGCCGGCGCGATCATTGCGTCCCAAATACCAGCTGCCGATCGCCGCGGCGCCGAGGATCACTAGTAGAACAATTGTGCGGGAGCTGATCAATCGCTGATGCCCTGTGTTGATAACAGCAGTTCGCAGGCCTCACGCACGGCGCCGGCACCGCCGCTGGCCGTGGTGAGGTAATCGCACTGCATACGCACGGTCGCAACCGCGTTGGCGACGGCAATTGACACGCCGACGTGCCGCAACAACGGCAGGTCCGGCACATCGTCGCCAACGTACGCGCACTCATCAGGCGTGATGCCAAGCTCCGCAAGAATTGCATCAAGCGCTGCAACCTTGTCTTTGCAGCCTTGCACAATGTAAGGCACGCCAAGTTCCTGCATGCGTCGTTCAACCGCTCCGGAGCGTCGTCCGCTGATCACGGCGACGCTGATGCCGGCAGTGATCAGTTGTCGAATGCCGTAGCCATCCTGCGTATGGAAGGCTTTACTTTCCACGCCTTCGTCAGAGAGATAGAAACGACCGTCGGTGAAGACGCCGTCGACGTCGAAAGCGATGAGGCGAACGCCGGGCAGTTTTTCGAGGCTCACATCAGGCCCTCGCGAAACAGGTCGTGAATATTCAGGGCCCCTACCAGCTGCTTGTCCGCGGCAACCAGTAACGACGTGATCTTGTTTTCTTCCAGGATATGCAGCGCTTCCGCGGCGAGCACGTCAGCCGACGTGGTTTTACAGTGCGACTGCATCACCTCGCGAATTTTTGTCGTGCGGATATCGGCGCCGGCATCCAGCGTGCGACGAAGATCACCATCAGTAAAAATACCGAGAATCTCATTGTCCGAGTTGACGATCGCAGTCATGCCAAGGCCCTTGTCCGTCATCTCCAGTAATGCATCACGCAGAGTCACATCAGCGCTGACCGCCGGCACGCGTTCACCGGTGCGCATGACGTCGGATACGCGAAGTAACAAGCGCTTGCCAAGGCTGCCACTCGGATGTGATCGTGCAAAGTCTTCAGCGGTAAAGCCGCGATTCTTCAACAGGGCAACAGCCAGCGCATCGCCCATCGCGAGCGTGGCCGTCGTGCTTGCGGTCGGTGCGAGGTTCAGCGGGCAAGCTTCTTCAGCAACGCTAATGTCCAGGTGCACGTCGGCCAATTGCGCAATCGTTGAGTTCGGGTTGCCCGTCATTGCCAGCAGTTTCGCGCCCATGCGTTTCACGACAGGCAAAATAGTGACAACTTCGCGCGTTTCTCCCGACAGGGATACGGCGAGCAACAGGTCCTGGCTTGTAATCATGCCAAGATCGCCGTGGCTGGCTTCCGCCGGGTGCATGAAGAAAGCAGGAGTGCCGGTGGACGCGAGCGTGGCGGCAATCTTGTTGCTGACATGGCCGGATTTTCCCATGCCCGTCACGACAACGCGCCCGGGCGTTTGCATGCAGAGCTCGCAAGCCGCCACGAAGTCGTCGTTGAGACGCACCTTCAGGCTCGCTATGGCGCGAGACTCGATATCCAGCACGTCAGCGGCGAGCGCCAGCAGTTCGTCTTTTGTCAGCTTGTTAGCCAAGAGGGGCCTCAGCGAAAGTCGGGCCTACATTCTATATGTTTTGCGCAACAACGTAGGAGTCGTAGACAAGGTAGGCGATGAGTAGTGCCAGACCCTCGAGCCTCGACAGCTGTGACCCGCCATCGTAATCATACGTCATGGCGAACAGGACCAGGGTGAACGCGACCATGACGAAGATATGCAAAGACAGCACCGATGGTGGCAAAGGCGAGGGCGCGATGGTCGCCGCGATGCCGATCACGGCGAGCAGGTTGAAAATATTCGAGCCAACGATATTCCCGATGGCCAGGCCGTACTCGCCCTTTAGCGCGCTCGCGAGCGACACCGCAAGTTCCGGCAGGCTGGTGCCGAATGCGACGACAATAATGCCGATAACGACATCGCTGATATCGAGCAGCCTCGCGATGCCTACCGCCCCGTTGACCAGCAGTTCAGCGCCGATCAGCAGCGCACCCAGCCCGACGATCAGCCAGGTCACAGCCACTGCCATCCTTACGTCCGTGGGGATTTCCGCCTCATAATCCATCTTGATCGGGTCATTGGCCGCGGAGCGCAGACCGAGGCGGACCAGCCAGATCATAACGATCACCAGTCCGGTCAGCATCACGATACCGTCGATGCGGCTCAGGAAGCTGTCAAGAAACAGCGATACGGTCAGCAGGGTAACGGCCAGCAGCGCGGGCATTTCGCGGCGCAGCGTCGCTGACTCAATCTTGATTGGCCGGATAAGTGCTGTTAATCCAAGGACCAGGCCAATGTTGACAATGTTCGAGCCGATGGCGTTGCCGAACGCGAGTCCAGGCTGGTGCTGGGAAGACGCGACAATCGACACCAGAATCTCGGGCGCAGATGTCGCAAAGGCGACGATCGTGAGCCCGATCAGCACCGGCGCGACGCCCAGATTGCGCGCAGCAGACGCGGCACCGTGCACAAACCGGTCGGCTCCCCAGGTCAGCAGGGCAAGGCCGGCGATGACTAACATTATGTTGCCAAACATGGGGTCGTCGTTGTAAATGGATGACGGCCGATAATACACAATCTTAAGCCAGACAATGGGCGCCTGTGACGATTACGGGTACACTGCGCCACCCCGCTAACTTTAGTCTTAAGTCAAATACCCATATGGACCCGGCAGAAATTGAAAAACTCATCGCGACCGGACTGCCTGACGCCACCGTCAAGGTCGTCAGTGGCGATAACACGCATTTCCAGGCGCTCGTCGTAACGGAAGACTTCGCCGGCAAACGGCCGCTTGCGCGGCATCAGCTGGTGTATGCGTGCCTCGGCAGCCTCGTCGGCAATGAAGTCCACGCTTTGTCGATCACGGCGCTGACGCCCGACGAGTGGCGCGAACGCAGCGGCGGGGACTGACAGCATGGACAAGCTGCTCATTGAAGGCGGAACCCGGCTCAACGGCGACGTCACCATATCGGGTGCGAAGAACGCGGCCCTGCCGATCCTGGCGGGCACACTGCTAGCCAGCGAACCGGTAACGGTGAGCAACGTGCCGCATCTCAAGGATGTGACAACGATGCTGTCCTTACTGCAGATGATGGGCGTGCAGCTGACCATCGACGATCAGTTAAATGTCGAGGCCGATGCCAGCAACGTGACGCGGCGCCAGGCGCCCTACGAGCTGGTCAAGACCATGCGCGCGTCGATACTGGTGCTTGGACCGTTGCTGGCCCGCTTCGGGGAAGCGGATGTTTCGCTGCCCGGCGGGTGCGCCATTGGTGCCCGACCGGTCAACCTGCATGTCGCCGGGTTACAGGCGATGGGCGCCGATGTCGTTGTGGAAGACGGTTTTATCAAAGCGCGCGCTGACCGCCTCAAGGGTGCGCATATCGTATTCGATACCGTGACGGTAACCGGTACTGAAAATCTGCTCATGGCCGCCGTCCTGGCCGATGGCGAAACCGTCCTCGAGAACGCGGCGAGAGAGCCCGAGGTGACTGATCTCGCGCAGTTCTTAAGCGGCATGGGTGCCGTCATCAACGGCATCGGCAGCAGCAGGCTGCAGATAGAGGGTGTCGAGCGCCTCAGCGGTACCCGCTACAGGGTCTTGCCCGATCGTATTGAAACCGGCACCTACCTGGTGGCTGCGGCGATTACCGGTGGGCGCATCCGGGCCCTTAACACGGCGCCTGACACGCTGGAAGCCGTCCTGATCAAGCTGGCGGAGGCGGGTGCCCATATCGAATCCGGCGCGGACTGGATCGAGCTCGACATGCGCGGCGAGCGCCCGCTGTCGATCGACGTGCGTACCGCGCCTTATCCGGCATTTCCGACCGATATGCAGGCGCAGTTTTGCGCAATGAACGCGATCGCCACGGGCGTAGGGACAATCACCGAGACCATCTTCGAAAATCGCTTCCAGCACGTACTGGAAATGCAGCGCATGGGCGCCGACATCCAGCTGGAAGGCAACACGGCGATCTGCACCGGCGTTTCACAGCTAACGGCTGCGCCGGTCATGGCGACCGACCTCCGCGCGTCGGCCGGGCTGGTACTCGCGGCGCTCGCCGCCAAAGGCGAAACGCTGGTTGACCGGATTTATCACGTCGATCGCGGTTATGAGCGGATCGAAGAAAAACTCGGTCAGCTGGGCGCATCGATACGGCGAGTTGTCTGACCGAGCCTAACGCGGCTCCTCCGGCCGCTCGCCGGCCGTGACCGTCGTCGCAAAACGCTGCCCGGCGCGCATGCCGGTCACTGCGACCGCATTGCCAGGTAAGGTGCTGGCCGATATCAGCAGCGCCTGGCGCTGCGAATACACCGGCTCGCCGTTCATTTCCAGAATGACGTCTCCCCGCCGCAGGTCCGCGGCGGCGGCCGGCCCGTCGGGATAAACCTCGGCCAGCAGGATGCCGGCATCACCTTCGATGCCCAGCGCATCCCGCTCGGCGCTCGTCAGGTCGTCGGGGACCAGCCCCATGTAGCCGCGAATGACGCGACCGTGTTGTTTGATCTGCTCGACGACGCCGCGCACGAGATCAACGGGTATGGCGAAACCGATGCCCTCGGTCCCCGGATCCTGTGCCAGCACCGCCGTATTGATCCCCACGAGCTCCCCACGGCTGTTCACCAGTGCGCCACCGGAATTGCCGGCATTAATGGCTGCATCCGTCTGAATGAAATTCTCGAACGTCACCAGGTTCAGGAGGCCGCGCCCGGTGGCACTGACGATGCCCTGGGTGACCGACGTCGTCAGGCCATAGGGATTACCAATGGCGAGCACGATGTCGCCAATGCGCAGTTGCGAGGAATTGCCCATGCTGATTGCCGTCAGCTCGCCGGCCTCCACGCGCAGGAGCGCGAGGTCGGTTTCGGCATCGACCCCGATAATTTCCGGCTCGATGATACGGCCGTCACCGAGCTGTACGCGAATTTCGGTGGCGTCGGCAATTACGTGGTAATTCGTGACGAGCAGACCCGTAGAATCGATGAGGACGGCCGAAGCAAAGCTCGTATCAACGCGAAAACGGGGCCGGTCGCTCGGTGCATCGTCGTCCTGCACGAGGCGCTTGGTATAAATATTGGCCACTGAGCCGGCGCTGCGGTCCACGGCATCAGCGAAGCTGGCTGGCTGGTTGGCGGCACCTGACATGCCGGGCATCAGGTCCGGGCGCAGCAATACAACGAGGAAAGCGACTGCCAGACCCACGACGATCGATTGCATAAAAAAAACGAGCGCTGACCTCAAATTCGCCACGTGGTGTCCGGTAATCCTGTTTAGCACCTAGCCAATTTCGACAAGCCCCGTGTATAATGCGGCGGTTACGCACCTAGCTCCGGGGCACCTGTCATCCTGACGGCAAACCGGGCCTGCTGCAAATCTAATATTTTTGAAACAACGGTTTCATAAAAAGCAAAAACTCGCTACAGAAGCGGCCGTCAGAAGAACGGCGTATGGGAGTGCCTGATGACCGAAGACGACCTTGATAGCAACAGGCGTCATTTTCTTACCGTTGCAACCCTTGTTACCGGTGCCGCAGGCGCCGGTATGGTGGCAATACCTTTTCTTTCTTCATTGAAACCCAGCGCCCGCGCGCAGGCTCTCGGCGCGCCGGTCGAGGTGCCCATCAGTTCGCTGCAGCCCGGTGAGATGGTGCGTGTTCTCTGGCGCGGCAAGCTGGTCTTTGTGCTGCGCCGTACGTCAGAGATGCTGGCGCGCCTGCCGGAAGTAGTCGATGAGCTTAGAGATCCGGACTCCAAGGTCGTTGAGCAGCAGCCCGAATACGCGGCAAACGCCACGCGCTCCGTCAAGCCGGAATATCTCGTCGTCGAAGGCTCGTGTACGCACCTCGGGTGTGCGCCCCTCGAGGATTTCGACGTGCGCCCGGCAGAGGGTTGGGAAGGCGGCTTCTTCTGCCCATGCCACGGCTCAAAATTTGACCTCGCAGGCCGTGTTTACAAAGGTGTTCCTGCACCGACTAACCTGCGGGTTCCGCCACACCGATTTGTCAGGGCCGACCTGATTCTGATCGGCCAGGATTCAGGAGCAGCATAATGGCGAGAATCGAAGCAGAAGTCGGTAAGCCACAGGGCGGGTTGATACAGTGGATCGACGATCGTTTCCCGTTGACGGCGACGTTGAAGTATCACGTGACTGAGTACTACGCGTCGAAAAACTTCAACTGGTGGTACATATTCGGCGTCCTCGCATTCGTTGTGTTGGCCATCCAGTTGCTGACCGGCATCTTCCTCACGATGAATTACAAGCCCGCGGCAGCCGACGCATTCGCCTCTGTTGAATACATCATGCGCGATGTCGAGTGGGGCTGGCTGATTCGCTATATGCATTCGACCGGCGCGTCGTTTTTCTTCATCGTTGTTTACCTGCACATGTTCCGCGCGATGCTCTACGGCTCCTACAAGAAGCCGCGCGAGTTGATCTGGCTCATTGGCATGCTGATCTTCCTGGTGTTGATGGCAGAAGGGTTTGCAGGCTACCTGCTGCCGTGGGGACAAATGTCCTATTGGGGCGCGCAGGTAATTATCTCCCTGTTCGGTGCGATTCCGGTGGTCGGTGATGCGCTCGTCGAGATCATTCGCGGCGATTACTCGATTTCCGACATCACGCTGAATCGGTTTTTCGCACTGCATGTCATCGTCTTGCCGCTGGTACTGATCGCCCTCGTGTTTGTTCACATTGTGGCACTGCACGAAGTGGGTTCGAACAACCCGGACGGCATCGAGATAAAGAAGAACAAGGACGCTAACGGCAAGCCCCTTGATGGCATCGCATTCCACCCGTATCACACGAGCAAGGACCTGGTCGGCATCATCGTATTTCTGATGATCTTCAGTGCGGTCGTGTTCTTTGCGCCGGATATGGGCGGCATGTTTCTGGAGCACGCGAACTTTGAACCCGCGAATCTGACGGCCACGCCGGAGCATATCGCGCCGGTTTGGTATTACACACCGTACTATGCAATCTTGCGTGCGGTCCCCGACAAGTTGTGGGGTTTCATACTGTTCGGGCTCTCCGTGCTGCTACCGGTTTTCCTGCCGTGGCTTGATCGCTCTCGTGTCAGGTCGATTCGTTATCGGGGCTGGATGTACAAGACCGCATTGAGCATTTTTGTCGTCACGTTCATTATGCTGGGATGGCTTGGATTACAGCCTGCGACAGGAACCTATGTGTTAATGGCGCGAGTTTTTGCAGTGCTCTATTTCGCGTTCTTCCTGCTGATGCCTTTCTATACAGCCGCAGACAAGACGAAGCCGGTGCCGGACAGGGTGGTCTACCATGGGTAAGTTCAGGAAGTTTGCTACATTGATGGCACTGGCCGCGTGTCTATTGTCCACGCAGAGCATGGCCGCGGGCAAGGTCCACCTTGAATCGGCCAATATCGATCACGACAACGTGGCCTCGCTGCAGCGTGGCGCGCGTAACTTCATGAACTACTGCTCTGGCTGCCACTCGGCGCAATACGTGCGGTATTCGACCATCGGCAAACACCTCGGTTTGTCCGACGAGCAGCTGACCGACAACCTGATGTTCAATGCCGAAAAGACTTATGAGACGATCAAGACGAGCATGTCAGCCGAAGACGCCAGGCGCTGGTACGGCGTGGCACCGCCGGACATGTCGCTGATTGCCCGCGCCAGGGGTGTCGACTATGTCTACGGTTTCCTGAAGGGTTTTTATGTCTCGCCCGACAGCCCGACAGGCGTCAATAACCTGGTGCTGGCCGGCACGGCAATGCCGCATGTGCTGTGGGAGCTGCAGGGTTATCAGGCCGCGAATTTCTCGACCCACGACAACGCCGACGGTTCCGTGACGACGTCCTTCGAAGGTTTCGAGTTGCTAAGTGCGGGTACGATGGACGCCGAGCAATACGACGACTTCGTCCGTGACACCGTTAATTTTCTCGCCTACATCTCTGAACCGATACGCTCTGATCGCCGCACGCTGGGCGTCTGGGTGCTGATGTTCCTCGTGTTTTTCTTCATCGTCGCATTGATGCTCAAAAAACAAATCTGGAAGGACGTAAAATAATGGCAGTAGTAGCCAACAGACGCTCTGTAATGACCTTGTTCTCACGTCCGACTGATATTCACAGTCATCGTACGCGCGTGGTTCTGGCAGAGAAGAATATCAGCATTGAGATTTCGAACGTTGCGGGTCCGGATTTGCCGGAAGACCTGATGGATCTTAATCCTTACCACACCGTGCCGACGCTAATCGACCGCGATCTGACTTTGTACGATTCGCGCGTCATCGTTGAGTACCTGGATGAGCGTTTTCCCCATCCGCCGCTGATGCCGGTGGACCCGGTCACGCGGGCGCAATTTCGCCTTGCTTTGTTCCGGATAGAAAAGGACTGGTATTCGATTGCCGAAGAAGCGGAGGCAAGCGGTGACAGCAAGCTCGCGACGCGCCCTCGCAAGCTGTTGCGCGAGAGTATTTTGCAGAGCACAGAAATATTTGCTGCACGGCCTTACTTCCTCAGCGAGGAATTCTCGCTGGTTGACTGCACGATAGCGCCTTTGCTGTGGCGACTGCCGGCATACGGCATCGATCTTGGCGCGGACGCAGAGCCGATAGAGGCCTATATGAATCGCGTGTTTGCGCGCCGTTCCTTCCAGCAGAGCCTGACCGAGCTCGAGCAGGAGATGCGCCTCTAGGCGGGCGGACCCGTGCAACGAAATTGCTGCCTTATGTTGACTAGCCGAGAGCGTGCGGTGAAAACGGTGCTAAAATGGGGGCAATTGACAACATAAGAATAATGGCAGTGGATAAGTCAAGACGATCAAAACGACCCTACCTGATTCGTGCGATGCACGAGTGGATGCTCGACAGCAACCACACGCCCCATATCGTTGTGGACACCTCGTTCGCGGGCGTCAATGTGCCGGTTGAGCACATCAAAGACGGCAAGATCATTCTCAATGTCAGCGAGTCGGCTGCGCATAACCTTAAGTTGACGAATGACGCACTGAGTTTTCGTGCGCGATTTGGCGGGGTGCCGTTCGACGTCTGGGCACCGATGCGTGCGGTGCTGGGAATCTACGCCCGAGAAACCGGTCAGGGCATGATTTTCTCGCACGATTCAGATCGTGTACGGCCGCCCGAACTCAAGCAGGAAGTACAGGTGCCGCGGTCGCGGCCACACCTCAAAATCG
>JBATID010000457.1:0-2520 GCA_049667545.1 Woeseiaceae bacterium | reverse complement strand
GGGCAAAGACGTGCTGCCACTCGCCGAGTCGGCGCAGCCAGCTGTCGCCGTTATCGATGAAAGCGCCTGCATTGGTTGTGTCCACTGCCGCAATGCGTGCCCTGTCGATGCCATCGTTGGCGCACATCAGCTGATGCACACGGTGATCGAAAGTGAGTGCACGGGCTGCGAACTTTGTGTCGCCCCCTGTCCGGTCGACTGCATCAGCATGCGGCCGGTCGCATGACCGCAGCGACCTATGACCTCGGCAAACTGCACGGTGGTCTGCGCCTGCCGGGACACAAGAACTTATCGACCGCCACGCCGATACGCAACGTGCCGATTCCTGCACAGCAGATCCTGCCTGTCACACAGCACGTTGGCGACCCCGCACAGCCGGTTGTCGGAATTGGCGACCATGTTCTCAGGGGGCAGCTGGTCGCTGACCCCGGCGGTACACTGGGTGCTCCGGTGCACGCATCGTCATCGGGGACGGTCATCGCTATCGAACCGTGGCCGGTTACTCATCGGCACGGTGCGCCGGCACCCTGCATCATCATCGAATGCGACGGCGACGATCGTCCAATCGTGCAGACCACCGGGGATCTCACCGACAGCACGCCGGACGCGCTGCTGTCGCAAATATTGCGGGGGGGCATCGTCGGTCTGGGCGGCGCCGTCTTTCCCACCGCACAGAAACTGATGCAGGCGCGTACCGGCAATCTCGAATGCCTGATACTCAATGGTGTCGAGTGTGAGCCCTACATCAGCTGCGATGACATGCTGATGCGCGAGTGCGCGGCGCAGGTTGTCGGCGGTGCGCAGGTTCTCATGCATGCGCTGCAGATCGCGACGTGTTTCGTGGTCGTCGAGAGTGACAAGCCGGAGGCACTGGAGAGCCTGGCTGGAGCGCTGGGTGAGCTGTCCGATGAGCGCATCATTCTGAAGCAGGTACCGACCATTTATCCGTCCGGCGGTGAAGATCAGCTGGTTCAACTCGTGACTAATCGCGAAGTGCCGAGCGGTGGTCTGCCGACAGATGTCGGCTGCCTGGTACAGAATGTCGGCACCGCTGCCGCTGTCTATGACTGGATCATCAACGGTGAACCATTGATCTCGCGCGTCACCACTGTGACCGGCGATGGCATCGTCAACCCGATGAACGTGCGTGCACGAATCGGGACCACCGTCGGCGACGTTGTCGCCTTTACCGGCGGTTACGCGGAATGCGCCGAGCACCTGATCATCGGCGGACCACTGACCGGCAAGTCCATGTCGACTGACCGCGTGCCAGTGGTGAAAGCCACCAATTCGATTCTCGCCGTATTGAAGTCGTCCTTTGAAGGGCGCGAATTGCCCTGCATCCGCTGCGGCGACTGTGCCTCTGTGTGCCCGGTGCAGCTATTGCCGCAACAGCTCTTCTGGCATGCCTGTGCCGACAACGAGGCCAGGCTGCGCGATTTCGGCCTGACGGACTGTATTGAGTGCGGCTGCTGCGATCTCGTCTGTCCAAGTCACATACCACTGACGGCCAGTTTTCGAATTGCGAAGGGGCGCATCCAGGAACTGGCCGATGAAACCGCACGCGCGGAACGCGCCAGGCGGCGTTTTGAGGCGCGCAATGATCGACTCGAGCGAGAAAAACTGCAGCGTGACCGCGAGCTTACGCAGCAAAAAGAAGCGGCTAAGCGTGCCGGTCCGGCCGCGATCGCCGAGATACTGAAGCGCAAGCAGCGAGAGAACGACTAGGCGTGGAATTTTCGCGACGACAATCGCCCTACTGGTCTGCGCGCGTCGCAGTCCCGGGCATGATGCTGCAGGTATTGCTGGCACTGGTACCGGCGGCGATCGCCCACGTCTGGTTCTTCGGCCCGGGCTTCATTTTTAACCTGCTCGTCGCGACCATCTTCGCCGTCGGTGGCGAGTACCTGGTGATGACCCTGCGCAAGCGCCCGCCGGAAGTCGCCCTCTCCGATTACACAGCACTGATCACTGCGGCGCTGCTTGCCTTCGCACTGCCCTCGCTGACGCCGTGGTGGGTGACCGCAACAGGCGCACTGTTTGCCATCGTCGTGGCGAAGCACCTGTATGGCGGCCTCGGTTACAACATCTTCAATCCTGCCATGGCCGGCTACGTTGTCATCCTGGTTGCATTTCCAATCCACCTGAACCTGTGGATTGCGCCGCGCGTCGGCGACATCGACTACCCGTACCTGTCGGTGCTGCAGACCCTGCAATTCACGCTCACCGGCTCGCTCCCGGAGTCGCTCGGCTTCGATGCGATCAGCCGCGCGACGCCACTGGACCTGATGAAGACCGGGCTGAATAACATGCGAACAGTCGCAGAGATTCGCAGCAATCCGGCCATGGGCGACTTCGGCGGCCGCGGCTGGGAGTGGATCGGCAATTTCCTGGCCATTGGCGGCTTCTGGCTGTTAATCAAAAAAATCATCCGCTGGCATGTCCCGGTTGGCGTTGGTGCGGGCCTGCTCATCCCCGCCAGCATCATGTATCTGCTGGCACCCGGCACGAGTCCAGGCC
>JBATID010000456.1:0-4339 GCA_049667545.1 Woeseiaceae bacterium | reverse complement strand
GCGGTCGGCCAGCGCCACTGCGGCGCCGGTTGCGCAGGGATTTGCGGCAGGGGCCTGGCGGGAGGCCGCTTTGCCGGCGAGGCGTTGCCGGCCGTTCTGGCCGTCGCTGATGGCCCCGTCAGTCGGATGACCTGGCCGGCGTAAATCAGTGAACCGTCACCGAGGCGATTCCAGCGCGCAACGTCAGCCGGATCCTTGCCATAGCGCCAGCAGATCTGAAACAGCGTCTCGCCGCGCCGCACGATGTGCGTCTGCGGCGTATCCTGCCAGCGGGTGGCGCCACTGCAGGAAGCAAGTACCAGGAGACAGCACAGTAAGAGGGGCAATCGCGATGTCATTATCCCCGCATCATAAGCCAGGCGATCACAATAACCGAGACAACAACAACGGCCCAGCCGATGCGCTCGATGTGCCGTGCAAGGGAATCCTCGAAGCGCTGTCCGCCAAGTCTGACGAGTCCGGCCACCAGGAAGAACCGTCCGGCACGGCCAACGAGGGACGCCAGGATAAACCCGGGCAGGCTGAGCGTCGCTACGCCCGCCGCAATCGTGAATACCTTGTAGGGAATCGGTGAGAACCCGGCGACGAATACGACCAATACGCCGTATGCATCGAACCAGCGCCGGCTGGTTTCGTAGGCTTCCCAATAGTGCGACGTTCGGAGCCACGGCTCGATCGCCTCGAAAAAGGCGTATCCAATGGCGTAACCCGCCACACCGCCCAGGACCGAAAACACCGTCGCAATGAACGCGTAGCGCACCCAGCGATCGCGTTGGGCAAGGCACATGGGCGCCAACATCACGTCCACGGGTATTGGAAAGAACGACGATTCGGCGAAACTCATCGCGCCGAGGTAGCGTTCCGCGTGCGGATGCCGTGACCACGCCAACACCCGATCATACAGCGGTCCAAACAGCTTCACGAGCGCAAACCTCGACCCGGTATTTTTGTAGAAAATACTTTCAAAATAACTCCTATCTTATTGATATATAATGAATTATAAACCATGCACCAGCGGCACGAAGCTGACGAGGCCCAAAGACACCTGGTCGAAGTGATCGTTCTTCTTGATGACCTTGACAAGTTCCTGGCGGCCCGGCGGGCCCACCGGAATGACCATGCGTCCACCAGAGGCAAGCTGTTCGAGCAATTTTTCCGGAAGCTCGGTCGCGGCGGCCGTGACGATGATGCCGTCGTACGGACCGTATTTCGGCCAGCCCAGCCAGCCGTCACCCGGTCGAAACTGCACATTGTAGATATCGAGATCACGCAGTCGCTGCTTGGTCTTGCGCAGCAGTTCGGGAATGCGCTCCACGGTATAGATTTTTTTTACGAGCGGCGCGAGTACTGCGGTCTGGTATCCGCAGCCGGTACCGATTTCCAGCACCGATTCGCCGTCAAAACCGTCCAGCAGCGCCTCCGTCATGCGGGCGACCACGTAGGGCTGACTGATGGTCTGGCTCAGCCCGATCGGCAGCGCGGTATCTTCGTACGCACGACTGGCCAGCGCCTCGTCGACGAACAGGTGGCGCGGCACGTCGCGAATCTGCTCAAGCACAGCCTCCGAGCGAATACCCTGATCCCGCAGCCGCTGCACCAGCCGGTCGCGCGTCCGTTTCGAGGTCATGCCAATGCCCTCCCTGCCGTGCAGCTGGTCGATCATTGCTCGAGCCAATCTGCGATACCCGCAACGGCTTCGTGGCGCGTGAGATCGACTTTCAACGGCGTAATCGCCACGCCGCCGTGTTCGACCGCATAAAAATCGGTGCCCTCGCCGGCGTCCTGGCCCTTGCCAGCCGGGCCGACCCAGTAGATGGGTCTGCCGTAAGGATCGTGGTCTTTCACAATCTGTTCCGCCTTATGGCGGAAGCCGAGCCGGGTTGCATGCAGACCCTTGAGTTGTGCGTATGGACGATCCGGAACGTTAACATTCAGGACGATATCGGGCGCCAGGTTGCCACGCTCGATTTTCTGCACGAGCTCAGCAGCGACTCGCGCGGCCGTTGCAAAATGCTCAAGATCCCGGCCGACGAGCGACACGGCGATCGTTGGCAGCCCCAGGAATCGTCCTTCCATTGCGGCGGCGACAGTGCCGGAGTAAATGACATCGTCACCGAGGTTGGCACCGTGATTGATGCCGGATACCACGAGATCCGGCTCGTAGTCGAGAAAACCGGTCAGCGCCAGGTGCACGCAGTCTGATGGCGTGCCGTCCACCTTGTAGCGGTTCTCCGCCACTTTCGACACACGCAGCGGCCTGTCCAGCGTCAGAGAACTGCTGGCAGCCGAGCGATTGCGATCAGGTGCGACCACCACCACGTCCGCGACCTGCTCGAGGGCGTCGGTAAGCGCGTTGATTCCGGTGGCGAGGTACCCGTCGTCGTTACTAATGAGGATTTTCATCTTTTACTGGACGATTGACTGGACGAGGGCGATCGCCTCACTATACTTAAAGATCAACAGACACCATAGCCTCTTAAGACAACGCCGTGACCGATGACGACAGCAGCGAGTTTCGCCGCGCGGTGGCCGACGCCAGGCCGCTGCAGGCAGACGAGCGCGTATGGACAAACACGCCGAAGCCGAAGCCGCGCGCACGTTTCACGAAAGCCGACGAAGCCGCGGTGCTGGACGAGAGCCTGCAAGACGATATCGACACGATCGAGCACGGCTACGGTGCCGCGTTGCGTTACAGCCGGGATGGTGTGGGTCGCCGGACCATGCGCAAGCTCAGCCGCGGCGGTTACAGCGTGCAGGCGGAGCTCGATCTGCACGGCATGACGCTGGCAGAAGCAAAACCGCGCCTTGCCGATTTCATCGATTACTGCGCAGCGCAGGGTAAATTGTGCGTACGCATCGTGCACGGCAAGGGGCTCGGTTCAGGGCACCGGGGTCCCGTCCTGAAGAGCGCGGTCAACCGCTGGCTGCGCAAGTGGGAATGCGTGCTGGCATTCGTCTCGACGCGACAGGTCGATGGTGGCACCGGCGCTGTCTACGTTTTGCTGCAACGCCTCTAGCTGTGGAAACCCACCAGGATGTTCATGTGGGGTCTTCGGCTCACGACATAGTTACAGATGAGGACGGGACGGGACAGGTAGCCGAACACGCCTCGCGTGCCCTTCCTCGTCACGTATTTTCATCGGCCTGCCAGCTCGGCTATAGATACGGCCACCTGTCCCGCCCCGTCCTCATCACGGTTTGGAGCCGGCGCACGAACTCATGAGGCTTGCGTGAAGAGTGCGGTGGACAACACACCCGAATCTGTAGCCGCCGGCGTGTGAGGGTGTGTTGTCCGCCGCGCTCTGTGTGCGGACTGTCGGCAGGTTCTTTCTGACTGAGAACAACCTGCAGAGAGGTTACAGCTAGCCCTGCGCGTTGGCGATCAAGGCGACCTCTCGCAGCACAGCGGTCGCGAACGAGCCACGCCGCAGCGAAAATTCGAGCGTCAACGACGCCGCATCCATCGTCCACGAAAATGCCTGCGGTCGCAGCCGCAGGCTGCGGTGGGCCACCTTGGCACGGGCGTTCTCCAGGGCGGTACACCACGGCAGGTATTCCTCGCCGATCCCCACTTTGCTCGCGCCATCGCCCCAGAGTATGCCGGCCGGATGCAGGTCCATTGCCTGGCAGCGCCGTTCGATGTCCGCATCGACCGCTTCGACCGTGAATACGCTACCGGTACCATCGAGGTTTGCGACGTCACCGGGCAACAGCCGGTTCCACGTCTGCTGCTGGACGCGCTGCTGCAGAGTTTGATTAAAGAGGAAAGCGCGCGCGCTGGAGATGGCGATGCTGCGCTTGTGACGTGGCAGGCGTTTACCCGCCGCCCACTGGTCGACCATTG
Organism: Woeseiaceae bacterium; assembly: GCA_049667545.1. Lineage (GTDB taxonomy): Bacteria > Pseudomonadota > Gammaproteobacteria > Steroidobacterales > Woeseiaceae > UBA1847. The sequence continues at coordinate 495 of JBATID010000456.1, read as the reverse complement.
CCAGGTTGGCGCCCCCGCGTCCGAAGCGCTGCTCGCCAAAGTAATTGGGAACGCCCTCTTCGGCAATCCTGGCCAGGCGCACATCGATGCCGCTGGCCGTCGACAGGTCGCCACGCAGGACGATACGAAAATGGTTCGACTGGTGGGCGCCACGTTTGAGTTTGCGTTGATGTCGTTGCTGCTCGAGCACGCGCACGCCGTCAACCTCGAGCTGCTGCCAGTCAGGCTTGTTCCAGCGCGGCACGCTGAACCACTGCCGCGCAACGGCATGGCGATCTTTCATGCCGGAATAGCCGATGTCCCTCGTCGGTACGTTGGCAAAGGCAGCCAGCTGTCGGCCTACCCACTCCGTATTCGCAGCACGTTTCTCGATATGCAGGTAGTCGTGCTCACCGTCGCCACTGAACTCGAAGCCCAGCAACTCGTGAACAACGAAATCCTCTATGTGTTGACGTATCGTGGCCGCGAATAACGGCGGCCCGTGGACACGGGCCC
>JBATID010000455.1:0-2798 GCA_049667545.1 Woeseiaceae bacterium | reverse complement strand
GCGATGCCCGTACCGCCGCCCGGCAGGCCATCGAGATGCTGCGCCTCGTCGGCATCAACGACCCCGAACGTCGCGTCGACAGCTTCGCGCACGAGCTTTCGGGCGGCATGGCGCAGCGCGCGCTGATTGCCATGGCACTTTCGGCCCGCCCGAAACTGCTGATCGCCGACGAGCCGACTTCCGCCCTGGACGTCACCATCCAGGCGCAGATTCTCGAACTGATCAAGGACCTGCAGAATGAAATGGGCATGGCCGTCATGCTGATTACGCACGATCTCGGTGTGATCGCGGAAACCAGTGACCATGTCACGGTGATGTATGCGGGGCGGATGTCTGAATCCGGCACGGTATACGATATTTTCGACAAGCCCGAGCACCCCTACACGCAGGGATTGCTGTCATCAATTCCCAGGCTGGACCACCCTAACAAGGAGAGACTGAGCACGATCGATGGCATGGTCCCGGGACTGCTGGACATGCCGCCCGGCTGTCGCTTCGAAAATCGTTGTCCGCACCGTCTCGAACGCTGCGCGTCCGAAGTGCCTCCCGTCGAGTCGATTCTCGGCCGTCACCAGGTGCGCTGTTTCAACCGGCAACCACCGCCGGGCACGGCGTGAGTCTGCCAGTCATGGAAAATTTGCTCGAGATTCGCGATTTGAAAATGCATTTCCCGGTGCGGGAGGGCATCTTGTTGCGTGCGGCGCATTACAACAAGGCGGTCGATGGAGTTTCACTCCAGATCAAGCCCGGTGAGACGTTGGGCCTGGTCGGAGAGTCAGGCTGCGGTAAGTCGACACTCGGCCGCTGCATCGTCAACCTATATCGGCCCATATCGGGCGACATCTTTTTCGAGGGTAAGGAAATCTCGAGATTGAGCAATAAGGAGGTCTTGCCATACCGCCAGAACATTCAGATGATTTTTCAGGACCCTATGGAGTCGCTGAACAGCCGCCACACGGTCGGCGACATTCTGGAGGAACCGCTCGTGATTCACCGCTTTGGTGACTCGGCGGCCCGCAAGAAACGCGTTCGTGAACTATTGAACATCGTCGGATTGCCCGAGCGGTCAGTAAGCCGCTTCCCGTTCGAATTTTCCGGCGGCCAGCGCCAGCGAATCGGCATCGCGCGGGCCATTGCGCTGAATCCGAAACTGATCATTTGCGACGAGGCTGTTTCAGCGCTCGACGTTTCCATCCAAAGCCAGATTCTCAATTTGCTCATAGATCTGCAGCGCGAGTTTGATCTGTCCTATCTTTTCATCGCGCACGATCTTGCCGTGGTCAAGCACGTTTCCGACCGCATTGCGATCATGTACCTCGGTCGTATCGTCGAGGTCGCGGACAGCGGCGTTGTTCATCGGGATTGCCATCATCCCTATACGCGGTCCTTGCTATCCGCCATCCCGGTGCCCGATCCCCACCACAAGGCCGATCGAATTGTACTCGAGGGTGATGTACCGACGCCGATTGATCCGCCGCCGGGCTGTTCGTTTCATCCGCGTTGCCCTTACCGTGAAGCCCGTTGCCAGAGTGAGGAGCCTTCGCTGCGCGCCCTGGACGATTCAACGCACCGGTTTTCGTGTCACTTTGATCTTGATTTCACGAGCTGAGAGACAGCTCTCACCCGTGCCTGGGAAGCCGGGAATGAGGCTTCGATTCCCTTCACCCGCTCCAGTTTCCTGACCGCTATTCGGCGGCTTCCAGCGCTTCACTCGCTTCCAGCCAGCTCCACTCCAACGCCTGAATCTCAGCCTTTTTGGTCGCCTGATCCTGGACCAGGCGGGTCAGTTCCGGTTTGCGTTCGTGATCCGTATAAATTGACTGGTCGGTAAGGCGCTCTTGCAGCGATTCCAGTTCCACACGACTGTCAGCGAGTTGTTTCTCAATCTCGCGGACCTTGTCGTACAGCGGTTTGAGGCGTTTACGACGTTGTGCCTGGTCCTGGCGCTGCTGTTTCTTGGTGAGTTGTTCGGGCGGTGCTTCGATGCTCCCGTTATCAGCATTGCTCTGCGCCAGCTCCCGCTCCTTGAGCCACGCCGGGTACTCGTCGAGGCTGCGATTGAATCGATCGACAATGCCGTCGTGCACGATCAGCAGTTCGTCGCAGACGCTTCTTAGCAGGTGGCGGTCATGCGAGATAACGACCAATGCGCCCGTGTATTCGATGAGCGCGACGCTTAAGGCCTGCCGCATCTCCAGATCGAGATGATTGGTCGGCTCATCGAGAAGCAACAGGTTGGGCTGTTGGCGGATCATAAGGGCCAACACCAGTCGCGCCTTTTCGCCGCCCGAAAACGGCGCGACCGGTTCGAAAATTCGCTCACCGCCAAAGCCGAAGCGGCCCAGGTAATTGCGGTGGTCCTGCTCACGATCAGTCTCGGCGTGCTCACGCAGATGATCGATTGGGCTCTGTTCTGGTCTGAGCAGCTCCAACTGGTGCTGGGCAAAATAACCGATCTTCGTATCCTTGCTGAGCACGCGCTCACCATCCAGTAACGTGCTGCCGGTGGCCAGAGCTTTCACCAGCGTGGATTTGCCAGCACCATTGACGCCCAGCAGTCCGACGCGGTCGCCTGCGGAGAGGTTGAGAGTGACGTCGCTGAGTACCGGCCCATCATCGCTGTCTGCATAGCCGAGTACGGCGTCCATCAGGCCAAGCAAATGCTGCGGTTGTTTCTTCGGCTCGAAAAAATGAAACCGAAACGGCGAATCGACGTGTGCCGGGGCAATCAACTGCATGCGTTCGAGCATCTTCAGGCGGCTCTGGGCCTGGCGCGCTTTGGATGCTTTGTACCGAAA
>JBATID010000454.1:0-2478 GCA_049667545.1 Woeseiaceae bacterium | reverse complement strand
TATGAGCACGGCCCTCCCTGCGGGTGCTGATAAAGCACCGCTTGAAGATCTCATGGTGGCAATGGACGTCGTCGACACGCTTCGACATCGCGATCTTATTGTCGACCGTGAACTCAATGCGGAGGGCCGGCGCCAAAGCCTCCTTGCCCGGCTCCGGGAAATCTACGAAGCACAGGGCATCGAGGTTTCGGACGACGCATTGTCGGCCGGCGTTGATGCACTCGAAGAAAATCGCTTCAGCTACACGCCTACCACCGGCGGTTTCTCGGTAAAACTCGCGCGGCTTTACGTGAGCCGCGGCCGCTGGTTCAAACCGCTGGCCGGAGTACTGGCGCTCGGTGTTTTGATCTGGGTCGTGTGGTTCTTCACGGTAGGGCTGCCCGAGGCACGTTTACTCGAAGTGCTGCCGGTAAAAATCGAGGCAACGCACGCACGCATCAGCGAGATTTCCCTGAGCGACACGGCAAGCCAACAGGCGGACAGACTCTTCAGCCAGGCAAAACTGTCGCTCAACGAGGAGAATCGCAAGGGCGCCGAACAGCAGCTCGAGCAGCTGCGGGCCTTGCTGCGCGAACTGGAAACGTCTTACGAAATCCGCATCGTATCGCGACCGGGTGAATACTCGGCAATCTGGCGCGTGCCGGACGTCAATCCGGATGCCCGCAACCATTACCTCATTGTCGAGGCCGTCACGCCGTCGGGCAGCATCGTTCCAGTGCGCATTCGAAACGAGGAAGACGGTCGCACGTACCAGGTATCGAAGTGGGGCCTGCGCGTCGACGAACAGACGTTTGAGGCCGTCGCCAAAGACAAACGCGACGACGGTATCGTGCAGGACAATGCCGTTGGCGCAAAATCGGTGGGGCAGCTGGACCCCGATTACCGCGTGCCGACCACCGGCGCGACAGTCACGGAATGGTAGCGATGTTATCCGGACGCGACACACTTAACGAACTCAATTCGACGCTGAAAACAGCGCGCAGGGAGCTCGAGCGCCTGGACCGGCAGTTGCAGGCGAGCTCCATAACGGCCGCTTCGAACCAGCAGCAACAGACGCAGGCATTAAAGCGGATGGCCGCGACGCGACTCGATGCAATGCGCCAGGGCCAGGTCGTCGAACGGCTCGATTCGGCAGACTACAAAGTCAGCGAAATTCTCGAACAACGGCAGGACGCGATTGTGACGCTGAACGAGCAAACGGTGCAGGCGAGAGCCGCGTTGCAGGCGCTCGAAGAACGACGCGAGACGCTGCACGACAACGTGGATTCGGCGGCGCAGCAACTCGCCGAGCGGGAGGCAGAGGTGCAGTCGATGCTGGAGACCGACGCGCGGTTCCAGGCACAGCTCGATGCAACGCAGAGGGCGGACGCGATCGCTGTCAGCGCGGCGGAAAAAGCCCAGATCGTAGCCGATGATCGACGCGAAAAAGGCATACCTTACGAGAACGATTCGCTGTTCATGTATTTGTGGAACCGCGGTTACGGAACCTCCGAGTATCGCGCCAATCCACTCGCTCGCCTGCTGGATGCCTGGGTCGCGCGCCTGTGCAAGTTCCGCGACGCGCGCCCGAATTACTGGATGCTGCGAGAAATTCCGCTGCGGCTGCAGGAGCACGCAAACAGCAGGCGTAACGACGCTGAACGTGAGATCGAGAAACTGCAGGCGATCGAGGAAGAAGCCGCCCAGGCCGGCGGCGTGCACGCTGCAAGGGCGACGCTCGAGGACGCCGAGCAACTGCAGGATGAGATTGATGAGCAGATCGCGGGAGCCGAGGCGAGCCTGCGTGAACTCGAAGTTGAGCAAAGCCGCTTTGCGGCTGGCGACGATCGTTATCTTGCCGAGTGCCTCAGCCTGTTTACAAAAACACTGGAACGCCGTGACGTGTCGGACCTGACGCGCCTGGCGCTTGCGACGATGACAACAGAAGATGACGCAATCGTTGACGACATTCGGGCCTTACGCCGTGACGACGCCGCACTCAGGGACGAGCTTGAGAACAATCGCAGCCGGCACGCTGAACACTTGAGGCGCGTTCAGGAACTCGAGCAGGTTCGCCATCGGTTCAAGAAGAATCGTTACGACGATTTACGCTCCGAATTCGACAAGGGCGATATCGTCACATCCATGATTCACGAGGTGCTGCGCGGCGCAATTCGCGGCGGTGCGTTGTGGAACGTGATGCGACAGTATCAGCGCTATCGCGACGTTGGCGGAGCCTGGCCCGATTTTGGCAGTGGCGGTATCACGCGACCCGGCAGGCGGCCAACTGCAAGCCGGCCGCCAACATGGCACTGGCCAGGTCGTAACCAGTCAAGCAATCGGGGCGGCTTCAAATTGCCGCGCGCGCCGCGTGCACCGAGCGCACCGCGCAGCCGCGGCCGTAGTCGCGGCGGATTTCGAACCGGCGGCGGCGTTTGACCGCTACCGCTTCCTGCACGGGGTCAGAGTAGATTTTTGCTGAATAGGCCAATAAGTCGG
>JBATID010000453.1:0-3434 GCA_049667545.1 Woeseiaceae bacterium | reverse complement strand
CGACAAATCCGAGAACGATTACGTTACTTGCCTCAACCACCGCTGTTTCCGTCAAACGACCGCGTCGAGATGATCATCGTCCAAGCCCCGAGAATGTGCAATGGCGGAAAGGGAGGGATTCAGCTCGCTCGCTGCGCGAGCTCTCTGCCAACATGCCGCTGCGCGGCTGCGTTGGTCGAACAGGGTTCGAAAGCCCATGCTGCACTCGGCGAGAAAACGAAAAGACCCCACGAGGGGGCCTTTTCATTTTCTGGCGGAGAGAGAGGGATTCGAACCCTCGGTACGGTATTAGCGTACACTCGCTTTCCAAGCGAGCGCCTTAAGCCACTCAGCCATCTCTCCGAATTGTGTTTAACTGATGCCTAGCTGCCAGTCGTGACTCTGGGCGGCAATTCAATGCAGCGCGATCCTTCGGGCCGGACCGGCGCGCCCTCTGCCTTCGGTATCGGCATCTCGGCAAATTCATTCAATTGATCAAGCCCTTCCGGCGCTTCGACCCGCTTGCCGGCGCGGACAGCCTGGTAGCGCTGCGGCTCGTCACAACTGTAGTTGATCAAGCCTTCGCCGCCGCAGCCGGGCAAAATACCGGCCACTGCCAGTGTCATCGCCAGCCAGATTGCTCTCATTGTATTTCCCCTGCAACGACGCCAGCTGTAAGCATCGCCGCTCGCATAGTTTCGTGGTGCTGCTTTGAGTATGGCGTCAGTGGCAACCGGATATGAGGCGCCATCAGTCCTAATTGACTAACCGCCCATTTCACCGGTATTGGGTTCGACTCGACAAACAGCGCCTTGTTCAACGGCTGCAGTTGCTCATCAAGCGCCAAGGCCTCCTTGGCATCCCCTGCCGTGGCCAGCTTACACAATCTGGAGACTTGCGCAGGCGCAACGTTGCCGCTGACGGTAACGACACCATGTCCACCCTGCTCGATGAAGGACCGCAACGTAAAATCATCACCGCTATAAAACCTGAACTCGTCATCGACAAGCGCCTGTATCTGCTGCAGGCGCTCAAGACTCCCTGTTGCTTCCTTAATGCCGAAAATATTGTCGTGCTGTGCAAGTCTCGCGACCGTCTCGGGGAGCATGTCAGCTACCGTCCGGCCCGGGACGTTGTAAAGCATCACCGGCTTATCAAGCGCGTCGGCAACCACCGAGAAATGCTGAAACAGGCCCTCCTGGGTCGGCTTGTTGTAATACGGCACAACCACGAGATACGCCGCGATGCCCGGATCAGTCACCGCTTGGGATAGCTGGACTGTCTGGGCCGTTGAGTTCGAACCGGTCCCCGCAATGATGGGAATGCGCCCGGCTGCGATCTCGATCGCCCGTCCGATCAGCTCAATGTGCTCCGATCGCGTCAAGGTGGCGGATTCGCCGGTCGTTCCTGCAATGACCAGTCCGTTGCTGCCACGAGCGACATGAAAGTCGATCAGGCGCTTGAGACTGGCGTAGTCGACCCGATTATTACCGTCAAATGGCGTAACGAGCGCGACCAGGCTGCCTGTAAACACAAGTTGTCCTCGCCACAAATGAGGCGGCGATGTTACTGTTCATACCCGGTGCTGGCAAGGACTGTCGCTACCGCCGATCGATACCGGTCGCGGGGCGTGGAAACTGCCAATAGCAGCCTCTCTTTTTAGTAAAGTTGATTATCGAAAAATGCCACAACTTATTGTTATTTCAGCAGTTGGGTCCGACCGAACCGGCGTAGTTCAAGACCTGACCAAAGTTATCCTGGCTTGTGGCGGCAATATCGAAGAAAGCCGCATGACGACGCTGGGCTCGGAGTTCGCGATGCTGCTGCTCGTTTCCGGCAGCTGGCACACGCTGAGCCGGCTCGAACAGGGCCTCGAGAAGCTCTGCGAAAACGACCAGCTCTCGATTTCAATTCGCAAGACAGACGTCAAGCCGCAAAAGGACAACCGTATGCCTTACGCGGTCGACGTAGTTGCCCTGGACCAGCAGGGCATTGTCTACAACCTTGCCGAGTTCTTTTCCTCGCGGGATATCGAAATCGCCGACGTTGCGACCCGCAGTTACTCGGCGGCCCACACCGGCGCGCCCATGTTTGCCGTACAGATGGCTGTCAACGTACCCTCCAGCATTCACATCGCGCAGCTGCGCGAGGAGTTTCTGGAGGTCTGCGACCGGCTGAATCTGGACGCCATTCTTGAGCCCGTCAAAGCCTGACGTCCCGTACCATTTGATCAGAATCAGGAGGTAAACTTGAGTGCTCCGAAGATAAATCGCGTGGTCGCGAATTTCACCGCCGATGCGACACGTAACAAGAAAGTCCAGCTCAAAGAGCTACGCGGCAAGAACGTTGTCATCTATTTCTACCCGAAAGACAGCACGCCCGGCTGCACGACAGAAGGCCGCGATTTCAGCGCGCTACATCCCAAATTTCGACGCCATAACACGGTCGTTCTTGGCGTTTCTCGTGACAGCATTGCCTCACATGAGAAATTCAGGGAAAAGCAGGGCTTCGCTTTTGATCTAATTGCCGACCCGGACGAGAAGCTATGCAAACAGTTCGACGTCATCCAGGAGAAATCGCTCTATGGCAGGAAGTTCATGGGCGTTGTTCGGAGCACCTTTCTCATTGACGTTAACGGCAAACTGCGACAGGAATGGCGCAAGGTGAAGGTCAAAGGCCACGCCGAGGAAGTGCTGGATGCGGTGAAGGCGCTGTAAATGACGGGAACACCGGCAGAATCCGCAAGTCCGATTCCTGCAGTCGTCGGAGTTTTGGACATTTTTATATGATCAGTGGCATCAGCAAACGCGCCTCAATAACGCTAGTGCTCGCGGCACTGGTGTTCGTCAGTGGCGCCGGCGCCGACGATATCAATTTGCCCGATATGGGCAGCCCGGCTGACGCCATCCTCAATACCAGCCAGGAATCCCAGCTTGGCCGGATGATCATGCAGGACATCCGGCGCAGCGGCGCGGTCATTGAAGACCCGCTGATTACCGAGTACGTCAATGCAATCGGTAACCGCATTGTCGCGCAAACCAATGACGGCGATCACAGCTTCACCTTCTTTGCCGTGGAGGATCCGCGCATCAATGCGTTTGCGCTGCCCGGCGGCTACATCGGCGTGCACACGGGCCTGCTCGAGGCAACACGTAACGAGGATGAACTGGCCGGGGTCATTGCGCACGAAATCGCGCATGTCACCCAACGCCACATTGCGCGCGCCATTCACGCCAACTCCCGACAGAGCATTCTCAGCACGGCAATGATGCTTGGCGCAATTATCGTAGCGGCTGCCGGCGGCAGTTCCGACGTTGTGCAAGGCGCCGTGGCAGTCGCCCAGGGCACCGCCATTCAGCAACAAATCAACTTCACGCGAACCAATGAATTTGAAGCGGATCGCGTCGGTATTTCTGCCCTCGCCGATGCCGGCTTCGACCCTTACGGCATGGCCT
>JBATID010000452.1:0-2202 GCA_049667545.1 Woeseiaceae bacterium | reverse complement strand
TCAATAACCAGGTCATTGCAGACGGCGAGGCGCGCCTGTTCGAAGGGACCGACGGCTACGGCAATGGCGAGCAGCTGCGCGATTTTGTTTACATCGACGACATTTGTGATGTCAATCTATGGTACTTCGATAATCCCGGCGTGTCGGGGATCTTCAACGCAGGTACGGGTAGTCCGCAAAGCTTTAATGACGTCGCGAATGCGGTGATCGCGTGGCATGGCAAAGGCAAGATCCGCTACGTGCCGTTTCCGGAGCATCTCAAGGGCGCGTACCAGAGCTTCACGCAGGCAGACTTAACGCAGCTGCGTGCGTCGGGCTGCGACGTCGTGTTTCGAACCGTCGAGGTGGGCGTGAAAGATTACCTGGACCAGCTTTGCGACCACTAGCGCCGCTTATCAAAGGCCTTTCGGCGGCATGAAGCTGTCCATCGTCACGGTCAACTACCACTCCTGGAGCCACCTCGAAGCCGCTCTCGTTGCCCTGCAAAAAGACTTTCCCGACGACTGGGAAGTCATTGCGGTCGACAACGAGTCGAAGCAGGAGTCTCTGTCCGAATTCTCGGCCCGATTTCCGTGGGTGAAATTTATCGGCAACCCAGTCAACAGTGGTTTTGGGGCAGGCTGCAATATTGGTGTCAAGGCGGCCACTGGCGAACAGCTGCTATTCATGAACCCTGACGTCATCGCGTCATGCCAAAGCATACAAGCGCTGATCGACATCAAGGCGAAACACAATATCGGGATTGTCGCCCCGCAGCAGGTTTCGAAACACGGCAAGCCGCAGAAAGTCTTCGATGACTTTCCCAGCGTGCTGAACCAAAGCAAGACGTTAAAAGCGCTATTGCGCGTCCTGCTGCCATCCAGGTTTCCGGATCCACGCGCGGACCACGAAGCTATTACGTATTGCGATTGGGTGACTGGCTCGGCCTTGTTGATTGACCGCGCCGACTTCGACGCCGTCGGCGGTTGGGCGGAAGATTACTGGATGTATGTTGAAGATGCCGACCTGTGTCGCAAGGCACACGACAAAGGGCTTACCGTCGCGTACGTGCCTGAAGTCGAAGTAATTCACGCGCATGGAGGGTCCAGCCGCATCAATATCGATGTCAAATCGATGACCAAGCTCGAGGTCATAATATCAAAACACGTTTATACCGCGAGACACACGGCCGGTCTCGAACGTTGGCTGACGCACACGCTGATCATTCTGCTTCGGCTGCCAATGCTGATCGTAGCGTCTATCCTGGATTTGTTCACGCTACGCCGGGTTCCCGTGCTGCGCGTGCGCAACAGGATGCTGGCGGGACTCTTAAAGTACTACTCCGGGGTCATTCGAACCGGGTCGTGGTTGAGCCCGAGAGCAATCGCCAATCAGGCGCTGTCCGAGTAGTTCTTGTTGATCCAGTCGCGATAACTGCCGTCCATGACGGCGCGCCACCAATTCTCGTTTTCCAGCATCCAGTTCAGCGTCAGTTCGATGCCTGTGGCAAAACTCTGGTGCGGCGAATAGCCGAGCTCATTTGTCGCCAGGGTCGCGTCGATCGCGTAGCGCCAGTCGTGTCCCAGGCGGTCTTTTACGAAGGTAATCAAGGTTTCCGTCTTCCGGCCCCTGGCGGCCGGCGCATCGGGAAACCGGCTCGAGAGCCTCTCGTTCTCCACAAAAGACCGGTCGAGAATGGTGCATATCTGTTTGACGATATCGATGTTATGCCACTCGTTATTGCCACCAAGGTTGTAAGTGGCACCCGGCCTCCCGTCGTTGATCACCAGGTCAATGCCGCGACAGTGGTCCTCGACGTACAGCCAGTCCCGAATATTCTTACCGTCGCCATAGACGGGCAGAGGTTTGCCCAGAAGCGCATTCACGATCATGAGCGGAATCAGCTTTTCGGGGAACTGGTACGGACCGTAGTTATTGGAGCAATTGCTCGTCGTAACGGTCAGTCCAAACGTGTGGTGATAAGATCGAACCAGGTGGTCCGATGACGCTTTGCTTGCCGCATAAGGCGAATTTGGAGCATACGCAGTTGCTTCAGTGAATGCCGGGTCGCCTGTTGCCAATGTTCCGTACACTTCGTCTGTCGAAACGTGGTGGAAGCGGTGCGTTGTGGGTGCGTCGTCGCTGTCAAGCCATAGTTCGCGTGCCGCCATGAGCAGATTGTGGGTGCCGATCACATTTGTCTGAATGAATGCATCCGGCTCG
>JBATID010000451.1:0-1530 GCA_049667545.1 Woeseiaceae bacterium | reverse complement strand
GTGCCGGCCCGCGGTGTCCTGGCGACAGGAGTTCACGAGCGTGGTCGACGTCCTGACGCACGGTGACGAGTCCCTGCAGGATCCCGGTGACGGCCTGCGAGCCGACATCACGCTCGACACGACTGCGGGCACCGTGTCGGTTGCCGGCGCCTCACAAACGGCCACGGTCCCGCTCGGGGATGACGCCGCCACAAATTCACTACGCCAGGAGACGCTGCTCGGCGCCCTCTTCGGCGGGATGATCAACGCACGTCTGCTCGACGTCAAAGCACGTCAGGTCCTGGCCGCGCGACGGCGGATGCTCGAGGGACTGGATGACGCACACACCGAAGCGCTGCTGGCCGCGCTCCAGCAGGGGCTTGATGGCGGCGATGCGGACGAAGCGCCGTCCGAAAACAGCGCCGCCACGGCTGACCCTCTGATCGAAATCGCGCGCCGGACGCCGGATGCCGTGCGCCACCTGGCCCGGGATGATGACCATTACGCCAGCCTGCCGCGTTTCTGGGATCAGCTGGGCAGCGTCTTCCGTGACGGCAATGCGGACAACCTGACTCCGGACCCGTATTTTGCGACGGGCACGATGCCGCCGCTGAGTTCGACGTTCCGGGACCTGAGCCCCATGCGACGCATGCTGCCGGTGTTCGACCCGACGCTGTGCACGGGCTGCGGCAATTGCTGGACGGCCTGCCCGGACAGCGCCATCGGCGTCGCCGCGCTGCAACCGGCCGCCCTGCTGGATGCGGGAATTCAGATGACCGGTGCCGACGCGGTGCGGCAGGTCTCCGGCAAGATTGCCGCGCGCATCATTGCCAATGGCAAAGCCGCCGATGCCGACGCGGTGACGTTTGGCGAGATGCTCGACACGTCGTATGGCTGGCTCAAAGACAAGATGCCGCTGCCGGACGATCGCAAGCAGGCCATTGGCGAGGGCCTTGCGCGCATCCGTGAGCAGCTGGGCGAACTGCCCGTCGCCATCACCGAGCCGTTTTTCCACGCCGCTGAAGCACAGAAGAAAGACAGTGCCGAGCTGCTGTCACTGGCCATCAACCCCGATGCCTGCAAAGCCTGCAGCATTTGTATCGACAGCTGCGAGCCGGGCGCGCTGCGCGCGCAGGAACAGGATCCGGCCCTGCTGCAGCGGGCGCACACACTGTGGTCTGCCTGGTCCGCTACGCCGGATACGGCAGGAACTACGGTGGAACGCGCGGCCGGGCATGCAGAGCTTGGCGCCCTGCCGGCGTTACTGTTGTCCCGTTACTGCCAGTTCGCCCTGGCCGGCGGCGACTCCGCAGAAGCCGGCTCCGGCGAAAAAATCGCCGTGCGGCAACTGCTCGCCGCGACGGAGTATCACCAGCAGCCGGTCGTGCAGCGCTTCGCCATTGCATTGCTCGAAGCCGGCGAAGCGCTCACCGCCCTGATTCGTGAGACCTTGTCGACCACGCTGGCAGTCGACGACCTCGACGCGGTGACCGAGCAGCTCGAACGCACGAGCAGCCCACGCGTCGTTCTAAAGACCCTGGCCGAAGGCAC
>JBATID010000450.1:0-1860 GCA_049667545.1 Woeseiaceae bacterium | reverse complement strand
ACGGTGACGGTTATCGATACGCCGGAAAACCGCGGCATGATTAACCGTGTTTCGTACCTGTTATCGGTAGAGGAAGCCTGACATGCGTTTGAACGACATTTCACCCGGTAAGGGTGCGAAGAAAGCCGGTAAGCGGCTGGGCCGTGGGCACTCTGCTGGTCAGGGCAAGACCAGTGGCCGTGGCCAGAAGGGCCAGCACGCGCGCTCGGGCGGCTACCATAAAGTGGGCTTCGAAGGCGGCCAGATGCCGCTGCAACGGCGCTTGCCGAAAGTCGGTTTCCGGTCTCGCATGGCACGCCTCACGGCTGAGCTGCGTTTGCACGAGCTCGAAATTCCGGCGGCTGAAGTCATCGACATCGAGGTGCTGAAGAAGGCCAACCTCGTGCCGGCTTTCGTGACCAAGGTAAAGGTCATCAAGTCCGGAGAAATCAAGAAGGCAGTCAAGCTCAAGGGTCTCGCCGTCACCAAAGGTGCGCGGGCGGATATCGAGAAGGCTGGCGGTACGATCGAAGTTTAATGTAGGAGCGGCCCTTGGCCGCGATTTTTGAAGACAGGAAGAACTGTGGCGAAGAAGCCCCAACAAAATCCGGCAGAATTGGCAAAGCAAGCGGGCAAGCTTGGCGAACTCCGTATTCGCCTGCTGTTCCTCGTCGGCGCGCTGATCGTATACCGTTGTGGCACCTACATCCCGGTGCCCGGCGTGGATCCGGCTGCGTTGGCGAATTTCTTCGAGCAGCAGTCAGGCAACCTGCTGGGCATGTTCAACATGTTCTCGGGTGGCGCCCTGTCGCGTTTTGGTATCTTCGCCCTCGGCATCGTGCCTTACATTTCGTCGTCTATCATCATGCAGATGGCCAGTCATATCGTTCCGAGCCTGCAGGCATTGCGCAAGGAAGGGGAGTCCGGCCGTCGCCAGATCGTCAAATACACGCGTTACGGCACTGTTGCGCTGGCGAGTTTTCAGTCGATCGCAGCGGCGTCATGGTTGCAGAACCAGGTTGGGCTGGTCGTTAATCCGGGTCCGGCATTCCTGATTACCGCGTGTATCACGCTGGTGACCGGCACGGTGTTCCTGATGTGGCTCGGTGAGCAAATCACGGAACGCGGTATCGGCAACGGTATTTCAATGATTATTCTCGCCGGTATCGTTGCGGGCCTGCCTGCTGCCATCGCGGGCACGGCCGAGCTCGTGCGTAACGGTGAGATGAGCGCAATTACTGCCATCCTGATGTTGTTGGGTGGTGTTGCTGCGATCATCTTCGTCGTCTACATGGAGCGTGCGCAGCGGCGTATTACGGTTAACTACGCAAGACGTCAGCAGGGCCGCAAGATGTTCCAGGCCCAGAGCACGCACCTGCCGTTCAAAATTAATATGTCCGGCGTTATCCCGCCGATTTTTGCCTCGAGCATCCTGATGTTCCCGGCAACCATTGCGCAGTTTTTCGGCCAGGCGGCAGACCCCAATGCAGTTCAGCGGGCGTTGCAGACCATTGGTGCGAATCTGGGTCCCGGCCAGCCGGTGTACGTGCTGCTGTACGCGGGCATGATCATCTTTTTCTGCTTCTTCTATACGGCGCTGATGTACAACTCGAAAGACACGGCGGATAACCTGAAGAAAGCTGGCGCGTTCCTGCCGGGCATTCGGCCGGGCGCGCACACCGCTGACTACATCGATCGGGTCCTGACCCGCTTGACGTTCTGGGGTTCGATTTACATAGCGGGCGTCTGTCTTCTGCCCGAGTTGGTACGCATGTTCTACCCGAGCATGCCATTCAGTTTCGGTGGAACTTCGTTGCTGATTCTGGTTGTTGTCACGATGGACTTCATGTCGCAGATGCAGGCACATGCGATGAGTCATCA
>JBATID010000449.1:0-1638 GCA_049667545.1 Woeseiaceae bacterium | reverse complement strand
CGTTGCAGGACTGTCACGGACAAAATAAAACCGGTAGTCTAACTGTTTACGCTGCATGCAGCTACGCCATATCCGGGCACCGATGATCCGCATTCTCGATCGATACATATTTCGCGAAATCACGACGACCTGGTTCGGAGTGACGCTGGTGCTGCTGTTGATCTTGCTGACCAACCAGTTCGCTCGCGTGCTGGGCGATGTAGCCAAGGGGAAGTTGCCGCGGGATGCCGCTTTTGACGTGATCGGCCTGTCTGCCGCCCAATACCTGACGATTCTCGTGCCAATCGGCCTGTTTCTCTCGATCATGGTCGCCCTCGGGCGTTTGTACCGTGACAGCGAAATGCCGGCGATGATGGCGTGTCGTGTGGGTCCCACCGGCATTTACCGGCCGCTGATGTGGCTGCTGCTGCCACTTGCCGCGGCCGTTGCCTGGCTGGCCATCGACGGCGCACCGCGCGCCCTGACAGCGGTTGACCGGATCGGCGCCGAAGCACGGCGCGAGGCAGATCTGGCCAGCATCGAGCCCGGCCGGTTTACCGTGTTCGGTCCCGATGAGGCGGTTGTCTATGGTGAGAGCGTTACGCCGGAAGGCGAGATGCGGAATGTTTTCATGCAGCGCCGGGTTGCTGGCAGTGGTCAGGTCGAAGTCGTTATTGCCCAACGCGGCGAACAGGTCGATTCTGACGACCCCAACACGCGGCTGCTGGTGCTGCACCAGGGTCGTCGCTATGAGGGCATACCCGGCACGTCGAAATTTCGCGTCGTAGAATTTGCCGAGCACGGCATCCCCTACGAATTACCCAGTCTGGAGCCGGCCGATCCGCGGCCACGTGCGATGCGCTACGCAGAACTGTTGCGCTCCGAGGAGCTCGATCACGTCGCCGAACGACAGTGGCGCCTGAGCATACCGATATCGACAATTATCCTCGCGCTGCTGGCGGTTCCGCTGAGCCGCAGCCAGCCGCGCGCCGGACGTTACGGGCGCCTCGCAATCGGCCTCCTCGTTTTTATTATCTACTTGAACATGCTCAGTGCCGCGAAGGCCTGGATCGAACAGGCAACGATTTCTCCGCGACTGGGTCTGTGGTGGGTGCACGGCTGCATGCTGGTGCTAACTGCACTGCTGATGGCGTACCAGAATGGCGTTCACAAGCGGATATTCCGATGAACGGTATTCTCAGTCAGTACATGATGCGCACGATTCTCGCGAGCACGGCCCTGGTGCTGGTGGTGTTGCTCGCGCTTGCCGGACTGTTCGAGTTCATCGCGGAACTGGACGATACTCGCGGTAATTACCAGACGCCCCAGGCGATCTTGTTTGCGCTACTGAGGTTGCCGAACCTGGCGTTCGAGATGCTGCCGGTTGCCGCGTTGATCGGTTCATTGCTTGGACTGGGGGCGCTCGCCTCGAATAGCGAAATCATCGTCATGCGAGCGGCCGGCCTGTCTGTTATGAAAATGTCCGGCATGGTCGCGATATCGGGGCTGGTCCTGCTGGTCTTTACCGGGCTGATCGGTGAGTTCATCGGTCCGCCGCTCGATCTGTACGCGCGCGAAATGCGTGCGCATGCGTGCTGTGAGCCGGGTGACGATCGCCTGGGTAACGCGGCCTGGGTCAAAGATGGCCCGGTCTATCTG
>JBATID010000448.1:0-2817 GCA_049667545.1 Woeseiaceae bacterium | reverse complement strand
GTCTGAAACTGCAGCAGCTGATCGAAAACCTGTTGTCGTTCAGCGCATGGCAGACAAAAAGCGTAGTCCTGTCGCTTACCCGTTTTCCGCTCAGCGCGCTCGTGATTGCGGTCGCCAAAACCCAACGACTGGCGCTGAATGCGGCCAACATTCAACTTAAGCTGGACGTTGACGAGCTTATTGTGAACGCGGATCAGGACAAAATGCGCACGGTGCTGGATAATCTGTTGTCGAATGCCATCAAGTTCACGCCGGCGGGCGGGCAGATAACGTTGCGTACCAAACGCATTGCCGACGCGGTTGTGATCGAGTGTGGCGACACCGGACCTGGCGTGCCGGACGATGAGGGACCGCATATTTTTGACGCATTTTTCCAGGGACGGCGCGAACAGGGCGGGCAGCTTGCTGGTACCGGCATCGGTTTGTCGGTCGTACAGGAATGCGTGCAGGCGCATGACGGCGCGGTGGAGCTTGTCGACTCCACCGAGTTCCCGGGCGCACACTTCAGGATTAAGATACCGCAGGCCTGGAAAATTGATAACGAGAAGCGGGTCGCAAATGGATAAAGTCGGGCAATTCAGCGCGCGCCACCGAATCGCAGTGATAGCGATAGTGGCATCGTTGTTTGCCGGCTGTGCGCAGACCAGCGACTGGCTGCAGGGACGCAGCGCCAAAAAACCCACCGGAGCCGTCATCCTGGGCGCACCTGCAGCGGACGTCTACCTGGAGGAACTGCGCTTGCTGGCGGTGGGTGACCCGGCAACTCAAGCGGAAATATTCGCTGATGCCGCGGCGGCGGCGAAGCTGACGCCGGGCCCCAGCACCCAGCTGCGACTGGCCCTGGTGCTGGCAACACCCGGCCACGTCGAGAGTAATCCCGAGCGGGCGCAGAGCATGCTGCGTGAGGTTCTGACGCAGACGTTACTTTTGACGCCGGCCGAAATTGCGCTGGCAACCATCCACCTGAATAGCGTTGAGCGCATGATCGTCGCGAATACTGAAGCCCGTCGGCTGCGCACATCGAGCTCACGCGCAGCGCGCACCGAAGAGCAGGCGATCGGTCAGCGACTGGCAACGGTAGAGGCGGAGAATCGCCAACTGCGCCGCGAACTGGAAGCAGCCGAGGACAAACTCGAGGCAATTACGACGATCGAGCGTTCGATTCGCGAGCAGGAATAAGGCGGCGCTTGCCGCACCTCGCCATTCGCTCTAGTCTAGACGCCATGCCCGCCCGACAAGACCAACGTGAAGGCAAAATCCTGCTCGTCGACGACGATCCGGGCCTGCTCAGGCTATTGAGTATTCGGCTGCGTGCGGAGGGCTACGAAATCGAAGCGGTCGAGTCAGCCGCAAAAGCACTGGCAGCGCTCAATCGCTTCGGCCCCGACCTGGTCATCACCGACCTGCGGATGGACAAAATGGACGGTCTCGGCCTGTTGAGCGAGTTGCAAACGCGCTCGCCCGGCTTGCGGGTCATCATCGTCACCGCGCACGGCACAATTCCCGATGCCGTTACGGCAACTCAACATGGCGCCTTCGGTTTCCTGACAAAACCCATCGACAAAGACGAACTGCTGGCGCTGGTTGCGCGCGCACTGAAAATCTCTGGCACACACGAGGTGGATGAAGGCTGGGCGGGCGAGATCATTACGCGTAACCCGGCAATGAGGGAGACGTTGCAGCAAGCCAAGATGGTCGCCGCCACAGACGCACGCGTGTTGATCAGTGGCGAAAGTGGCACAGGTAAAGAACTGCTCGCACAAGCGATCCATCGCGCCAGTGCCAGGAAGGACAAACCGTTCGTCGCCATCAATTGCGGCGCAATGGCGGAAGACCTGCTTGAGTCAGAGCTGTTCGGCCACGAGAAAGGTGCGTTCACCGGCGCCACCCGCAGCCATGAAGGACTGTTCCAGGCGGCCGAGGGCGGCACGCTGATGCTCGACGAAATCGGCGACATGCCGATGCGCCTGCAGGTCAAATTGCTGCGAGTCCTGCAGGAGAACCAGGTGCGGCGCGTCGGCAGCACGGAGGCAAGATCGATTGACGTGCGAGTTATTTCGGCGACCCACCGTGACCTGCAAACCCTGCTGGCGCAAGGCAGTTTTCGCGAAGACCTTTTCTACCGTTTGAACGTGGTCAATATCACGCTGCCGTCACTGGATGAGCGACGCGAGGACATACCGCTGCTGGTTGCACACTTCCTGCAGCAGATTGCCAGGGAAGTTAACCAGGAACGTAAAGTCTATGCGCCGGAAGCCGTCGAGATGCTGGTGACGGCAGAATGGCCCGGCAATATTCGGCAGCTTTACAACGTGGTGCGGCAGAATGTCGCGCTATCGCGTTCGCCGGTCATCAGTGGCGAACTCGTGCAACAGTCGTTGGGCGAGCATGCGGGGAAACTGGCATCGTTTTCGGACGCGCGCGATGAGTTCACGCGCAACTACCTGTCACAAATACTGCAGATAACAACCGGGAATGTAAGCCAGGCCGCGCGGCTCGCGAAACGCAATCGCACAGATTTCTACAAACTGTTGTCACGCCACGACCTGAATCCGGATTCGTTCAAAACCCGCTAGCAGCACCGCCGCGTATCGCGCTACGGCGCCGCGTCCTTCATATAGCCTTCGGCTTTCAGCCCGTGCTTTTTCAACATGTCATACAGCGTGGGTCGCGAGACACCTAACAGATCTGCCGTCTTGGACACGTTGCCATAGCTGCGCGCCAGCTCAACACGGATAGCCTTTGACTCCGCGTTGTGCCGAACTTCGCGTAAGTTGAGGGAGCCGCCGAGCTCGTCATCCGCCTGCAGACCAAGAT
>JBATID010000447.1:0-4244 GCA_049667545.1 Woeseiaceae bacterium | reverse complement strand
GGCACGTCGACCTCGAACAGGACATCGATCGCTTGATGCGGTCGAGTGACACGGCATTTTCTATGTTCATGGTCGACGTCGGTGATGTCGAAAAAGTATTTGTGAAATCAGGCTACGCCGCCAGCCGTAAAGTGTTTTCGGAGATCGAAAAGTCATTGCAGAATATTTGCAGACAGCATGATCGTCTGCACCGCATTGGAGACAACACATTTTGTCTTTTGTTTTCCGGCGTGCACAAGTCCGGCCAGATCATTCTCGCAGCGGAAAAGTTAGGCCGCACTCACTCCGAAACCGTCGATCGGTTTGATCCGCTACTGGGCTCCATGTTGCGAATCGGAATTGTTCGCGACATGGATGACGGCGACGATGCCGCCAGTCTCATCCACAAGGCCAGCGTCGCACTGGAATCGGCGCGCAGGACCGAGCAGCCCTACGTAGTCTTTTCGCAGACAATGGCCATAAAGATGGCCGACAACTGGAATCTCCAGGAAGACCTGGCCCAAGCCATCGACGACGGTGCCCTTGAACTCTATTTTCAGCCGAAATTTGAAATCGCGACCCGTCGTCCCTGTGGTGCCGAAGCGCTGCTGCGCTGGAACAGCGAGAAGCACGGACCGGTGTCGCCGGGCGTCTTCGTGCCGCTCGCCACCGAGATAGGTTTGATGCAAGAACTGACACGGTTCGTGTTCATGACAGGCATCCGTAACGCCGCCGAGTGGCCCAATATCGGCCGTCGGCTCGGGCTGGCGGTCAACCTGGAAGCGACGTCTTTGCAACATGCGGAGACCGTGGACATATTGTCCAACGCGGTGTCAATCTGGGGCGGCGATAATTGTGACCTGACTGTCGAAGTTACGGAAAGCACGCTCGTGACGGATTGCGACTCCAACTTCGAACGTCTCAGCGCTTTGCGGGCTGCCGGTATCGGCGTTTCAATCGATGATTTCGGCACGGGCTACTCATCACTGTCCTACTTCAGGACTATTCCGGCGACGGAAATCAAGATCGATCAGTCTTTTACGTCGAACATGCTCGAATCGAAACGTGACCGCCACCTGGTTGAAGCCATTATCTGGCTAGCCCATCAATTCGATATGAAGGTCGTCGCCGAAGGTGTCCAGAACTCGGCGCAGATCAAGTTGCTCACTGCTTTGAAATGTGACGTTATCCAGGGGTTCTACTTCTCGGAAGCCCTGCCCCACGACGAATTCTGCAAATGGTTGTCCCGATACCGCGCCAGGAAAGGCAAGTTCGACATCCTTCAGTGATTCGGCCTGCGGAAAGACGCTGCTTTGTCGCGCCTTTGTAACCCGTACATCCGCTGCAACCTCTTCGTCTGAAACAGGAGTGCCGATCCGAGCATGATGACGATAACGAAGCCCAGAATAACAGGACAGACTGACTGCTAGAACGCCATACCAAACTGCAACGACATCCCACGAGACCGGCTGCCGTTCAGGAAGGCAATGTCGGCCGCCAATCGCTTCCAGAGCGTGCCGACGCCGACTGATACCGCGCCGCGACGGCTGCCGTTGATGTCGTGGCGATAGCCCGAGCGCACTCGCAGCCACGGTTTAGCAACCCATTCGGCACCGACTGCCACTTCATGTACCCCCTTGATGCCGGCCAGTGGCTGGCTTGTAACCAGGTCGGCATCGGCCCCGAACTGCCAGTCTCCACGCTGGTAACTAACACCAACGCGCGGCCGCGGCCGGAGCTTGAGCCGGGTGCCGGCGGTCGTTTCGTAGTCGTGGGGAATAATGTCCTTGATCGCCACACCAACACGCCAGCCGTTACCGAAGTCCTTTACTGCCCCGAGATCGAAATTGATCGCGCTATCCCTTTCTTCGCGCCTGTTCAGATCAACTCGCTCATTGTCCAAACGCTGCACGTCCTCGAACGTTCTCACGTTGATGGCTTTGAAGGTCCAGCCTGCCGCGATCTTCTGGCCAAGAAACTCAACCTGGTGCGCCGATGCCACACCGACCTCGATTATCGTTACGCCGGCCGCAGCAACGGACGAATCGTAGTTACCCTGCGGATCAATGAGCGCGCCGCTGGCATCGAACAGCTCGGGTCTCGCCCGACCTTCGGCGCCATTACTGGCGACAAATAGCAGTCCCTCTTCGTAGGCGTTCAACAAATCCAGATCTGCACTTGTGATCGTCGCCATGCCACTTACTAATACGCGGCCACCCAAAAAGAATCCGGCCCCGACAAACTTGCCCGGTTCGGTGAGCGAAATGCCTGCGTAGACGTCGACAAACAGCTCCCGGTCCGCAATGCTTTGCAGTGCACCGCGCAGGTCGGCACTGCTATTTGCGACGTCGCGCGCCGTGGTTTGATCCTGTGCACCGTTAAATGCCACGACAGAGCGCGTCAATGCGTTGTGCAAATCATCACTGTAGATGTTTTCAGCATCAATAACGGCCCTGGCAATTTGCGGGCTCAACATCGGAAACCAGATACGCGAATCTTCGGTACGCTCCTCGATCTCATCATTGAAGGCGAGCAGCGCAGAATTATAGAACTGGGCGTTGTCGTTGTTCGCGGACGCTACCGCGACGCCGCCCATCGCCATCGTGCGCGCATCAAAAACCCCGTACGTCGTACTGGCATTGGCGATAGCAGTACCGCAGCACAAAATGACTATCGCCAAGCCGCGACAGTAGCGAACCCTCTTGAAATTAACTCGCATGAAATACCTGCTCGATGAGCGCGTCAGCGCACCCATATTACAACGGCCAGCTGCTTGAAAATGTGATCGAAAGCCCGTCACGAAGTTCCGCCGCGGCACGAATAATCGGGTCACTGACGAATGGGGTCTGTCCCCTTTTACTCTCACCCCATTAATCTCGTTGTGTATCTCGGAAAAAACAGCTAAAACCATGCCACATGGCGAGAATTTCACAATCAGATCCCGAACACACGCTGGACAGTGCGTCCTTGCCGGAAGTCGTCAAGATGTTTCCGGTTCGACGCAGAAATACCACGGTCATCGTTTCTTCGTGGCTGACGAAAACCAGGCAGTCGTCCACTGAAGGCCTGGTGATCGAGGGACTCCTCGAGTGTGATATGGCCCATCACCAGCAGCAGCTGACAGTCAGCAAGAACGCCTGCGTGGCGGCCAACCTGAGTGCCCCCACGGTTGTCGTTTTCGGGCAACTGACCGGGGACATATTCAGTGACGGCAAAGTCTGGCTGGCGAAGGGCTCGAATGTTCGGGGCAATATCCACAGCGCCCGCCTGTTCATTGAGGAAGGCGCGCAGTTCGCAGGGCGAATTGAGACGGGCGAATGTGCCACGCACGCGAATGTGGAGTACTCTTAAGCACGCGATGCGGCAGCCTGAGCTGGCGCTCGCATGGCACAGATCCGGAGGATTTATTATGTTTAATAAAAAGATTAAGGACGAGGACGATTCCAGAATAACGCCACAACTACGGATCGGTGAGTCGCAACCCATACGCTCAAAAAACGTTTCTGTCATTGGGCCGACCCTGGTTTTCAAAGGGGAATTGTCGGCCGATGAGGACCTGGTGATTGAGGGCACGATCGAGGGCACCATTGCCCACCACAAGAAGAACCTGACGATTGGTTCCAAGGGCCGGGTTTCGGCGGACATTCACGCGAGTTCGGTGCTTGTCGAAGGCCAGCTCGACGGCGACATTCACAGCGACGGACTGGTGTCGCTGGCCAAGGGTGCGACCGTTAATGGCAATGTCTATTGTGCGCGCCTCGTATTGCAGGACGGCGCCCGCTTCAACGGCAAGGTTGTGATGGAGAAGCAATCACCGCTGAAGATCGCGCCCAAACCGGAAACGCTCGGCGAGTCAAATGCGGACTCGGGGAAAAATAAAACGGCTTAGCTAGTTATCGCCGGCGGGAATCGGTGGCGCTCGACTCGGTCGATTTCAAGTCGTTTCGCGTCTCGGGTGTTCCTCGTAGCGAAATTTGGCATCGCCGACGGTCACGATATCGCCATTAGAGAGGCGGTGTTCCTTGACGCGCCTGGAATTAACAAAAAGCCCGTTACTGCTGCCCCAGTCGACTATATGCACGCCGTCGTCCTCTGTTAACACGACCGCATGACGACGACTGACAAACGCCGTCTTGACCTGGATATCGTTTTCGCTCGTCCTGCCGATCGTAACCCGATCCTTGAATAGCGGGAACCGCAGGACCTGGCCTCCGATATTGCCAATCATGACGCGCGATACTCTTTCGCGGTCGTCACTGGCACGC
>JBATID010000446.1:0-9326 GCA_049667545.1 Woeseiaceae bacterium | reverse complement strand
CCGAGCGACTCACCTTCCTGGGCAGCGCGGACAATCTGCCGTGCGTCACGGGTGCTGCCCGACGCCTCACTGCGCTCGACGAACTTGGCACCCGAGCGACGCAGCAGGAAGTGCGCCGGGCCGAAATTGCGCATTTCACCCTTGATCACGAAACTGAACCGCCACGGGAGGTAGCCTTTGAGCAGCACTCCATCGATGTAGCTGGCGTGATTGGCCACGACGACGCAGTGCCCGTCCGGCAGGTTTGCTCGACCCCGCACGGTCACATTGACGCCGGCCAGCACAAACACGCTCTTGCACGCCAGGCCAGCCAGGTGTTGCCGCCGATGCTTGCCCGGCACGAACAATGCGACAAGCATCGTGAACACTACGGCGAGGAAGAACGACAGCCAGGCCAGAAGTCCCCAGGCTGCGTGCAAGCTGCGTGTGACCCAGTTCACTTTATGTTAACGCCATGTGCAATCTGTGACAGCGGTCACGCCGGGTACCGGGCGTCGTAAGCATACTCATATCCCTTGGAAAATCCGTCGCTTGGCGATGAATCGGTCATTTGACCGGGTACCACTGGCACAGCGGTCTGGTAACGGGAACGGCGTATGCTACCAGTCAGCCACAGTCGTTGGCACCAACTTCATCGCGGCAAAGGATTGTGCGACAGGCAAGTTGAATATTATGGGCAGCAGCAATATGCATAGCCGAACGGAAACACCCCTGGTGCAACGTTCCGAAGAACTCGTCGACCGCTTTCTTGACGCGATCTGGATGGAGCGTGGCCTGTCAAAGAATACGCTTGGTGCGTATCGAGCCGACCTGATGACATTGGGGCGCGGACTGTCCAAGAACAACAAATCGATCGAGATGGCCAACAAGTCGGATCTTCTCGAGTTCATAGCGGGCCGTGTCGAGAGCGGCGCGAAGCCGCGGTCAACCGCTCGGCAATTATCCAGCTTCAGGCGCTTCTTTCGCTACATCATGCGAGAGGGCATGCGGAGGTCGGATCCGACGGCCGAGATCGCGATGCCACGCATTGGTCGCTCACTGCCGAAGTCGCTGACCGAGGGCGAGGTTGACGCGCTGCTGCATGCGCCAAATACCGACGAGCCGCTCGGCCACCGCGACCGTGCCATGCTTGAGCTGCTTTATGCCACCGGTTTGCGCGTTTCCGAGCTGATCAATCTCAAGCAGTCGCAGGTAAATTTCAACCAGGGCGTACTGCGCATCGTGGGCAAAGGCGATCGCGAGCGACTGATTCCGCTGGGCGAGGAATCACAGCGCTGGCTGCGGGACTTCATCAATGGCCCACGCATGGAGATTCTGCTCGAACGCCAGACGGACTACCTTTTTCCCACTCGCCGCGGTAATCGCATGACGCGCCAGGCGTTCTGGCACATCATCAAGCGCTACGCCGAAAAGGCGGGCGTGCGGCAGAAAATGTCGCCGCATAGCCTCAGGCATGCGTTCGCCACGCACCTGCTGAACCACGGCGCGGACCTGCGCGTCGTGCAGATGTTGCTGGGTCACAGTGACCTGTCGACGACGCAGATCTACACGCATGTGGCCCGCGAGCGTCTCAAGGACCTGCACGGTAAACATCATCCACGCGGCTGATTGTCGCCCGAGGCTCTGCTAAACTCGCCGCCCCGGCAGGAACCGATACCCGTATTCCGGGTCAACACCTGCAACGTTATGTGCTTTCGAGGATTACAGATAATGAGCCGCAACCCCCTGGTATTGACCGGATTTTTTGCCGTCGTGGCGATGGTCTTCTATGCGGCGGCCCCCGCCTCCGCGGCTGATGACGATGCGGCGCTGGAGAAGGCACGCAATGCAATCGCTGCCAAGTTCGACACGATCGACCCGGAAAACGTATTCACGAGTCCAATCGAGGGCTGGTATACGCTGCAGAAAGGTGGTGTTGTTGCGTACGTCACGGCGGATGGCCGTTACCTGATGCAAGGCGATCTCATTGACCTCGATTCGCAGGTCAATCTGACCGACCTCAGTCGCAATGACGCCCGCCACGATCTGGTCGCTGCGTTGACTGACGAGCAGACCATCCTGTTCTCGCCACAAGAGGCGGACTACAAGATCACCGTATTCACTGACGTCGACTGCACTTACTGTCGAAAACTGCATAACCAGATCAGTGCCTATCTCGATGAAGGCATAGCCATTCGTTACGTGCTCTACCCGCGCAACGGGCCGGCTTCCAAGACCTGGAAGACGTCGCAGGACGTCTGGTGTGCCACCGACCGGGGCGCGGCCCTGACCGCTGCCAAGCAGGATCGTAAATTCGAAACCCAGCAGTGCGATGCGACGACCATCGATGAGCACTATGCGTTAGGCCGCAACATTGGCCTGAGCGGCACGCCGGCCATCGTTTTTGAGGACGGTACACTGGTGGGTGGCTACCTGCCGCCAGCACAGCTGGCCGCGCGTCTGCAGCAAAACGCGCAGAAATAATCGAAATAGTCGGGCGTCAGGACGCCGAACGGCGCAGCTCGTGCACGTGGACGCCGTTATTGGCGCCACGATCTTCGAAGTATTTTTTTAGCGCGAACTTGCCGCTATGGAATGCGATGTCGTCCCACGGGATCTCGTCCTCGGCGAACAGGCCGACCTCGAGGGTTTCCTCGCCAACGGCATAGCCGCCGACCAGCTTGCCGGTGTAGAACAGGTGTACCTGGCCTGCGTCCACCACGTCGACTGACGCAAACAGGTGCCCGAGTTCCACGGTGGCACAGGCTTCCTCAAGCGTCTCTCTTGCCGCGCCGCCCGCAACGCTCTCGCCAAGCTCCATGAATCCGGCCGGCACCGTCCAGTAACCGTACCGGGGCTCGATGGCGCGCTTGCAAAGCAGTACCTTGCCGTCCTGCTCGGCAACGCAGCCCACGATGATCAGAGGATTCTGGTAATGCACGATGTCGCAGGCGTCGCACACCCAGCGCTCGCGATTATCATCAGCCGGCGTCCTGCGGCTGACCGCCAAACCACAGTTTGAGCAGTACTTCATTGTGATTGTCGGGCTCCTGTTGGGTGCGCTGTGATGCCGCTCTGCACGTGGTGCCGGGAGGGGGAATCGAACCCCCACTTCCTTTCGGAAACCGGATTTTGAATCCGGCGCGTCTACCAGTTCCGCCATCCCGGCGTGCAGTTGCGGCGCAAACGGGGCGCTGTGGCCCCGCCTGAACGGCGCACAGTATATGCGCGGTTGCGCGCGTGTGCGACCCTTTGGTCACGACAGGCATCTAAGATTCGAGACATGAGCAAGTTTGCTGACATCAAGATCGATGACGCGATCATCCGCCGCGCAGCCCGGGGTGATGTGCGGGCACACGAGATCATTTACCGGGCTTTTGCAACACCGGTGTACGCGATCTGCCTGCGTTTTACGAAAGTACCGGCACACGCGGAGGATCTCGTGCAGGAGACGTTCATCGAAGTCATGCGCTCGATCGGCGGCTACCGTGGCGAGGCGGCGCTGGGTAGCTGGATTCGCCGCATCGCGGTCAGCAAAGCGCTGATGTTCCTGCGGTCGGCGTGGACCCGGCGCGGGCAGGTGCTGGCTGACGACTGGCACGATGTCACCGAAGGCAACGCGGCCAGCCATGGCATTTCCAGTCACCCTGACGATGCGCTGGACCTGGACGCGGCCCTGGCGAGTCTGCCGGACGTTGGCAGAGCGGTGGTCTGGCTGCACGACGTGGAAGGATTTACGCACAAGGAAATCGCGCAAATGATGGGCAAGACCGAGAGTTTTTCAAAATCGCAGTTATCGCGCGCCTACCAGCGCCTGCGGCCGTTGCTGGCCGTCGACGAGAAAACGCAGCCGGACGGCGTTGCGCTCAGGGGTTACTGAGGTGAGCGGTGACAATAAGGAACGAGAGATGATTTGTGCATTGACAGCCGCCGAGCACACCGCGTTGCAGCAGGGGCTTAAGCAACTGACGGACACGATGCCGCCGCGCGCGGTCTGGGAGCGGATTCGCGAACAGGCGGAGGCGGAGGGCTTGTTGCAGCCACCGACAAACAGGCGGCGCAGACACTGGTTCATGGGTGTTGGAATTGCTGCTGCCGCGGCACTGGCTGCCTTGATGCTGCCCGAGCTGCTCAATCCGCCGACGGCGACTTTCCCGGTGGTGCCCGCGGAGGTGCCGAGCAACACGAACGCGACCCAGCTCACGACGTTGCAGACCCTGATGGTGCAATCCCGGCAGCTGGAGAGCGATCTCCGTTCTTTGCCGAGCGCACCCAGCGTGATGCGCGCGGGAACCATGGCCACGATTTCGAATCTCGAGGACCGCATTGCGGCGATCGATTACCAGCTGAATGACCCGGCGGTGCAAATGTCGCCCGAGGACAGGGAGCTCTTCTGGCGCGAACGCGTCAGGCTCATGAATTCGCTGCTGCAGTTGCGTTACGCGCAAGCGCAACGGGCGGCTTTTTAGATCAGGAGTAAGCAGTGATGAAAATGTGGAAGATTATTTTGCCAGTAACAGCAACCTTGCTGTTGATGGGCCAGGCAGTCGCGCAAACAGATGACAAGGAAGGAGCGCGTTTGTCCGAGGCCAGGGAAGCGGAACTCGAGATGCGGATGGCGGAAGCCGAGATGCGCATGGCTGAGGCGGCGCGGCAAATCGCCGAGATTACCAGTGAACGACTGCCGCAGCTGGCGGACATGGAGCGGCACTTTGGCTTTGCCAGCAAGCCGCGCCTTGGTGTGATGATTGACAGTGACGCGGGCGCGGGCCCGGTTGAGGGTGTCGCAATTGGCGGCGTTACGCCCGGGAGTGCTGCCGCCGAAGCCGGTCTGCGACCGGGGGACGTGCTCACCGCCATCAACGGTGAATCCCTGAGTGCTGACAAGTCAGAAGTAGCCAGCCGTCGGCTGCTCGATTTTATGGAAGGCGTCGAGCCCGGTGATGTTCTGAAGCTTGAGTACCTGCGCGCAGGCAAGGTTGGATCAGTTGAGGTCGAGCCAAAGATGATCGACAAAAATGTCTTCATCTGGAAGGGGGATGGTGGCCCCCACGCGATGCCTAACCTGCACGGCGGTCCGGAATTACGCCGCGAATTCAAGATGGAGTTTGATTTTCCCTGGGTGGGCAGCCCCCTCGGTGAGCTGGAACTGGTCGAACTCAACGCCGGGCTGGGTCGCTATTTTGGAACCGACAAGGGTTTGCTCGTTATCAGCGCACCGAAGTCCGACGCGTTCGAACTGCAGGACGGCGATGTCATCCAGAGTATCGATGGTCGCGAACCGAAAGACGTACGACACGCCATGCGAATCCTGAGCTCTTACCAGGGTGGTGAGACTTTGAAGCTCGGCATTGTACGTGACAAGAAGAAACGGTCCTTGGAAGTTGCCATTCCGGACAATCAACGCGGCATGTTGCTCGGTGAACCCCTCGAGGCAAGTCCGGCGGGCTGAACGCCGACGATAAGCAACCCGGGCGCGTGTGGCTTTGTTACCATGCGCGCCCATGTTGATTTCGGACTTTGACTACGATCTTCCGGATGAGCTGATCGCGCAGTATCCGGCGACGGATCGCCGCGGCAGCCGCTTGTTGCTGTTGGCCGACGAACTGGAAGACCGCCAATTTGCAGACCTGCCGGTGTTGCTGCGCCCCGGCGATTTACTGGTCTTCAATGACACCCGAGTTATCAAAGCGCGGCTGGCAGCCACCAAGGATACGGGCGGTCGCGCCGAAGTGTTGATCGAACGGGTCGAAGGCGAGCGCAACGCTATCGCGCAGGTGCGTGCCAGCAAGTCGCCCAGGGCCGGCAGCCGCCTTTGCTTTGCCGGCGGCGTCGATGCCGAAGTGACGGGTCGTGAAGACGAGTTCTTCAAACTGCGGTTCTCCGCTGCTGTGCTGCCATTGCTGGAAGCCTGCGGTGAGGTCCCGTTGCCGCCTTATCTCAAACGCACCGCCGACGAGAACGACAGCGAGCGCTACCAGACGGTCTACGCAAGGGACCCGGGCGCGGTCGCGGCGCCGACCGCCGGCCTGCATTTTGACACGGCCATGCTCGACGAAACCCTGGCCGCCGGCGCCAGCCATGCGTGGGTAACGCTGCATGTCGGTGCCGGTACGTTCCAGTCACTGCGGGCCGAGCAGATCGAGGCAAACCACCTGCACAGCGAACGCGTCATCGTCGACCAGGCCTGCTGCGATGCCGTGCACGCCACGCGCGCAGCCGGCGGGCGCGTCATCGCGGTCGGTACGACTTCAGTGCGCGCGCTGGAGTCGGCATCGTCGGCCGGCAAGCTCAAGCCTTATACTGGCGAGACCGATCTCTTTATCCTGCCGGGATACCGGTTCCGCTCCGTCGACGCCATGATTACAAACTTTCATTTGCCACAATCGTCACTGCTGATGCTGATGGCCGCGTTTGCGGGCAAGGAACGCATCCTTGATGCCTACCGCCACGCCGTTCGCGAGCGCTACCGTTTTTTCAGTTACGGCGACGCCATGTTCGTTACGGCTGCATCCTCATGAAATTCACCGTAAATGAGCAGTGCGGTGCTGCGCGCTGCGGCGTGCTCGCGTTTCGTCGCGGCACCGTGAAGACGCCGGCTTTCATGCCGGTCGGTACTTACGGCACTGTGAAAAGTGTGACGCCGGAGGAGGTCGCCGACAACGGCGCCGAGATCATTCTCGGAAATACCTTTCATCTCATGCTGCGACCCGGCTCCGCGGTCGTTCGCCAACATGGCGGCCTGCATGAGTTCATGAACTGGCACGGACCAATATTGACGGACTCGGGCGGCTTCCAGGTTTTTTCGCTCGCGGCGATGCGCAAGCTGACGGAGGAGGGCGTGCAGTTTCAGTCGCCGGTCAACGGCGATACAGTATTTCTGACGCCGGAACGTTCCATGGAAGTGCAGCACGACCTCAACGCCGATGTCACCATGATCTTCGACGAGTGCACGCCGTATCCGGCCAGCGAGGACGACGCGGAAGCGTCGATGCAGCTGTCACTGCGCTGGGCCGGCCGCAGCCGCCAGCGTTTCGACGAGCTGAAGGCGGCAGAGCCGGAGCGGGGGGAGGCGCTGTTCGGCATCGTGCAGGGCGGGATCTATACGGGACTGCGCGAGGAATCACTGGCCGGGCTGGTCGGGATTGGCTTTGACGGCTACGCGATCGGCGGTCTGGCCGTCGGCGAGCCGGCGGATGAGCGCCACGCGGTACTCGATGCACTGCTGCCGCGCATGCCGGCAGGCGCGCCCCGTTACCTCATGGGCGTCGGTACGCCGCTGGATATCGCGGAAGCGGTGCTGCGTGGCGTCGACATGTTCGATTGCGTCATTCCGACCCGGCACGCCCGCAACGGCCAGCTGTTCACGTCCCGCGGCAAAATCAAGTTCCGCCACGCCCGCTATCGCGACGACACGTCCGCCCCGGACCCGGCCTGCCGCTGCTATACCTGTTCGAATTACAGCCTCGCCTACCTGCGGCACCTTGAGAAATGCGGCGAGATCCTGGGGCCGCGCCTCGCAACTATCCATAATCTTTATTATTATCAGAAACTTATGAGCGACATTCGTGCCGCGATCGCCACCGGGACGCTGCCGCAGATGGTTGCGGATCTGCGCGCCGCGTATGCCCGCCAGGAAGCATGAGCGCCGCAGGACACAGGATCAGCTAAGTCGCCCCCAATGTTTGCGCTTGTGCCATAATAGCGCGCTGATTTTTTTGGCACGCCCTCGGGCACTAACGAAAACCCACCACAGAACCTGGACAACTAATGGATTTCTTTATTCAAAACGCCTACGCGCAAGGCGCGCAGCAAGGCGATTCGACCAGCTTCATCATCATGATGGTGCTGATGTTCGCCGCCTTTTATTTCCTGCTTATTCGGCCGCAGCAAAAGAAACAAAAAGCGCACACCGAAATGGTCGGTGCGTTGCAAAGCGGCGATGAGGTACTCACTGCTGGTGGCATCCTCGGCAAGATCACCGGAGTCAGTGATCACTACGCCGTCCTGAAGATTGCCGACAACACCGAGATCAAAATTCAGAAGGCCAGCGTATCCGCGGTCGTGCCGAAAGGGACCTACGACGAAGCCTGAGTCGGCGGTCGCTACTGACAATGAATAAATATCCTCTGTGGCTTAATGCGCTGGTGCTCGTCGTATTGATGGCCGGCTGCCTGCTTGCGCTGCCAAACATCTATGGCAGCGTCCCAGCTGTACAAATCGCCGACAATGACGGCGGCGCGTATGACCAGGCGAAGCTCGACGAGTTTGTGCGGGTCGTCGAAGGTGCCGGCGTAACGCCAGAGGCGGCGTACCTGCAGGACGATCGCGTCGTCATCCGTTTTGTTTCCGGCGAAGACCAGACCATAGCTGGCGAGCGTCTGCGCAGTCAGTATCAGCGTGAGGCCAATGTCGCCCTGACGCTGACGCCGCAGCTGCCGGAATGGGTGCGTGCTCTTGGCCTGACACCGATGAGTCTTGGGCTCGATCTTCGCGGTGGCGTGTATGTCCTGCTGGAAGTCGATATGAACACGGCGGTCGAGAGCCGCCTGACGCTCTATGAGCAGGACTTCGAAGATCGGTTGCGTGCTGCACGGATTCGTCATCGCGCCGACATCGACAATCAGTTGATCACGATTCGGCTGACCGGCAGTGAAGACGTGCCGGCCGCGCGCACCATCATCGAGCGGGCGGACCCTGACGTCGTCGTCGCCGACGGTGCCGACGGCAAGTCGCTGACCGTGCGTATGTCCGAATCGCAGATCCAGGAGCGACAGAATTTCGCCATCGAGCAGAACCTCACGACGTTGCGTAATCGCGTTAACCAGCTCGGCGTTGCCGAACCCCTGGTACAGCGGCAGGGCGTTGACCGCATCGTCGTGCAGTTGCCGGGTGTCCAGGATCCCAACCAGCTGAACAAGATACTGACGGCGACGGCGACCCTGGAATTTCGCCTGGTCGACCAGTCCGGTGACGAGCCGGGTTCACGGCGCTACGCAGGACGCGGTGAAGAACAGCCGCAAGTGCTGAAACGCCAGGTCATTGCTTCCGGTGATCAGATTATCGATGCGAAGGCCGGCTTCAGCGAAGGACAACCCGCGGTCTTCATCACGCTCGACTCGGCCGGCGGCGAACGCATGCTGCAAACGACGATGGAGAACCTCAACAAGCCGATGTCGTCGGTCTTTATCGAGACGCGTCGCGAAACGGTCATGCGTAACGGCGTGGAAGAGCAGCGCACGATCAAGATCGAGGAAATCATTAACACGGCGACGATCCGCGGCGTTTTCAAGAACAGTTTCCAGATCACCGGGCTGACGCCGCTCGAAGCGCGTGACCTGGCGTTG
>JBATID010000445.1:0-6682 GCA_049667545.1 Woeseiaceae bacterium | reverse complement strand
CATCGAGGCTATCAAGCGGGCGGGCGTTGTGCGAAAGCTCTAGCCCTGCACCGCTTGCAGCACGGCGTTAAAAGTCGCGCTCGGGCGCATCACCGCGTCGACCCGTTTCGGATCGGGCAAATAGTAGCCACCGATGTCCACGCTCGTACCCTGTACCGAGTTCAGCTCGTCGACGATCTTCTTTTCATTCTCCGCCAGCTTCTTGGCCAGCGGCGCGAAATGCGCTTTAAGCTCCGCGTCGTCCGTCTGTTCCGCCAGCTCTTCTGCCCAGTACATGGCGAGATAGAAGTGGCTGCCACGGTTATCGAGCTCGCCGGTGCGCCGTGACGGTGATTTACCGCTGTCGAGTAGCTTGCCGGTCGCCGCATCGAGTGTCGTCGCAAGAATTTTTGCCCTGTCACTGTCATTCTTGTGCGCATGGTCTTCAAGGGCGACCGCCAGGGCGAGGAATTCGCCGAGCGAATCCCAGCGCAAATGGTTTTCCTCGACCAGCTGTTTCACGTGCTTGGGCGCCGAGCCACCAGCGCCGGTTTCGAACAGCCCGCCGCCGGCCATCAGCGGCACGATCGAAAGCATCTTGGCGCTGGTACCGAGCTCCATGATCGGGAACAGATCCGTGAGGTAATCGCGCAGGATGTTGCCGGTTGCGGAAATGGTGTCCTTGCCGCGGATCACGCGCTCCAGCGTGTAACGCATGGCACGGGTCTGCGACATGATCTGGATATCGAGTCCCTTGGTGTCGTGATCCTTGAGGTACTTCCGGACTTTCTTGATCAGCTCCGCCTCGTGCGGGCGATATTCATCGAGCCAGAAGACGACCGGCATGCCGGACAGGCGCGCACGTGTTACGGCGAGCTTGACCCAATCACGAATCGGCCCATCCTTCGTCTGGCACATACGCCAGATATCGCCTTTTTCGACGTTGTGTGACATCAATACCTTGCCCTTGTCATCGACGACATTGGCGACGCCATCCTCGGGAATCTCAAAGGTCTTGTCGTGCGAGCCGTACTCCTCCGCTTTCTTGGCCATCAGGCCGACATTCGGCACCGTGCCCATCGTGGCGGGGTCAAAAGCGCCGTGGGTTTTACAGAAGTTGATAATCTCCTGGTAGATGCGTGCAAACGTGCTCTCCGGCATTACCGCCTTGGTGTCCTTGAGGCGGCCGTCCGGACCCCACATCTTGCCGCCGCTACGGATCATCGCCGGCATCGACGCATCGACGATCACGTCACTGGGCACGTGGAAATTGGAGATGCCCTTGGCCGAATCTACCATCGCGACCTCGGGGCGCTGCGCATGACAGGCGTGCAGGTCGTTGACGATCTCTTCGAGCTGCGTCCCGGGCAGTGACGAAATCTTGTCATAAATGCTCGCCAGGCCATTGTTGACGTTGACACCGAGTTCGTCGAACAGCTTGCCGTGCTTGGCGAAAGCGTCTTTGTAAAAAACCTTGACCGCATGGCCGAATACAATCGGGTGCGACACCTTCATCATTGTTGCCTTGACGTGCAGCGAGAACATCACGCCGGTCTCGTAGGCGTCCTGCATCTCCTGTTCGTAGAATTCACAGAGCGCCTTTTTGCTCATGAACATGCTGTCGATGACTTCGTCTTTTTCCAGCTCGACTTTTTCCTTAAGCACTACCGACTTGCCGCTCTTGGTCTCCAGGACCATCGAGACACTGCATGCCTTGCCCATCGTCATGGTCTTCTCGCTCGAGTAGAAGTCGCCGCCGTGCATGTGCGAGACGTGGGTGCGCGAGGCCTGGCTCCATGGCTCCATCGAATGCGGGTGCTTCTGGGCATAACGTTTGACCGCCGGTGGCGCGCGCCGGTCCGAGTTGCCCTCGCGCAGGACCGGGTTTACGGCGCTGCCCAGCGCCTTGCCGTAGCGCTGCCGCAGCTCTTTTTCTTCGTCGGTCTTTGGATCGTCCGGAAAGTCCGGGATCTTGTAGCCTTTCGACTGCAGCTCGGCAATGGCCTCTTTCAGCTGCGGTACCGAGGCGCTGATGTTGGGCAACTTGATGATGCTGGTGTCCGGAAACTGGGTGAGTCGACCCAGTTCCGCGAGATTGTCGGGTACCTTTTGCTCGTCGCTGAGGCACTCGGGAAACTCGGCCAGGATGCGTGCAGCAACGGAGATGTCGCTCTCGGCGACGTCAATGCCGGCCGGCGCCGTAAACGTGCGAATAACCGGCAACAGTGAGTGGGTCGCGAGCAGCGGCGCCTCATCGGTAAGTGTATAAATAATGGTTGGTTTCTTCGTGCTCATTCTTTTTTTTCCCGTTATGTTCTGCTGGATCACGCGCGGACGACAGCGTAACCCGAAACGCACTCAAGATCACCTGATACGGCGGTTTTACCCGTGTGTTTTGGCCAGAAAATCCTGATCTTCCTGATGACGGCTGGATCGCAAACGTATCAGTCTGTTTCTGCGTGTCGATGCCTGCGCGGGCGGCTGTCATACTCGGCCTCGTGATGCATCATCCAATACTCAAATCGCCACAGCACTCGGCACTGGCCGTCGAGCCGGCCGGCAATCCGGACGGTAAGGGCCTCAATGGCCTCATGCTCGACTGGTATCGCACCGAGCCACGCGGCGTGGTCGCAAAGCCGCAGCGCCAGGTTCTGGCCGAGTTCTTCACATCGATGCTCGTGCTCTCGGCACAGTTCAAGTACAAACCAGCTATCGGCGTCGATAACTACCTGTACTGGGTGGATGACCGCTGGAGCCTGAGCCTGATCGCGCCGTACCAATGGTCGGACACGCGTCGCTCGGGTTTTGCCGGTACCTGCATGTTGCAGACGGATATGACCTGGACCATCAATCCATCGGAGCAACTGCTTGGACGCGGCCCGGTATCCGACGCGGTGGCACGATTTTTTGACGCTTTCGCAGAGACGCTGGATACGGATCTCACGCTCGAGGAGATCCTGCCGTTTTACGTGCAGCGAATGCCTTACTGGCAGCGCCTGCACGCGAGTGGGTTGAGTCGATCGATCCGTGGCGCGGTGGCGCTGGGCGGTCAGGCCTCGATCAGAGCGCGCGACTGGCAGCTCGCCTTACCCGCGGCGAGCAAGACACTGTTCCTCGCGCCTTCACGGGCGATGAACAGTGCTTGATGCCGCTGCTTCTGACCCCGAGGGAGAACTCCTGCTGACCGACTTCACTTCGGCCAGTTCCGACCTTGAGTGGTACGTTGTGAACGATAACGTGATGGGGGGAAGGAGCGCAGGCGATTTCGAACAGGAACAAGGACAGCTGAGATTTGCTGGTCGCACGAACACCAATGGTGGCGGCTTCAGCTCGATACGTACGCAACCGCTGCAGCGCGATTTGTCGAATTATGCGGGAATCCGGTTAACCGTAAAGGGCGATGGCCGTCGCTACACCTGGCGACTGACAACCGCTGCACGATGGCGCGGCAGGCAGGTCAGTTACTGGGCTGATTTCGACACTCGCGATGGCGAATGGAGTACCGTCAACATTCCTTTCTCCGATTTCATTCCGCGGTTTCGCGGCCTGGAGTTGGACGGACCCGCGCTAGCGCCCGGCGAGATCACGGGCATGGGGCTGATGATCTACGACAATCAGGACGGCCCGTTCGAATTACAATTGGCAAGCGTGCATGCCTATTCAGTCGATGTAGAAAATCATGAACGCCAGAAAGACAACAGGGAGTAGCCGCAATGGCTGAACGCAGTAACGGACAGATCGTGGCCGCCATCGTCATCGCTATCGTCGTGGGCGCGCTGGTGTCATGGGCGGGTAGCGATAGTGGCAACAAAGTCGGCGGATTACCGCTATTCGCGCTGTGTGGCGCACTCGCATTCGCCGTCAACTGGCTGGCTTTCATTCCCGCCGCACTCAAACAGACGGAGCGATACTACGATCTGGTCGGTGGCATCACCTACATTTCCGTCACGCTGTTCGCTGTGGCGTTATCCGGCGAACTCGATCTGCGCGCGATGCTGGTGGCCGCCATGGTCATGTTCTGGTCGCTGCGGCTGGCGACGTTCCTGTTCCGACGCATCTCGCGCGACGGCAAGGACAGTCGCTTCGACACTATCAAGAACCGGCCACTGCGCTTCTTCATGGCATGGACCATCCAGGGCCTTTGGGTGCTGCTGACCGCTGCGGCGGCGCTGGCAGTGATTACCGGCGGGGTGCGCGAGCCGCTGGGTGCCATCGGCATTGCTGGCATAGCAATATGGTCAATTGGCATACTCATCGAGATCGTCTCGGACCGGCAGAAATCAAACTTCAGAAGCAATCCCGATAACAAGGGCAGGTTTATCAATACCGGTCTATGGGCCTGGTCGCGCCATCCGAACTACTTCGGCGAGATTGTGCTGTGGACGGGCATGGCAATCGTGGCGGTGCCGGTGCTGCAGGGCTGGCAGTGGGTCACGCTGATCTCGCCCGTGTTTGTGACATTTCTGCTGACGAAGGTCAGCGGCATTCCGCTACTGGAAGAAAAGGCCGACCAGCGTTGGGGCGGCCAGGCCGAGTACGAAGCGTACAAGCGCCGCACGCCGGTGCTTGTCCCGAAGCCGCCAGCCACCGCGCGCTGAGTCTTGCCGCTCGTTACGTCGCGGCGCCGAGGGCTGCCGGGTAAAGCGGCACGCTTACCCGGCGTGGGCCGGATTTTCGAGAATGCGGACCGCCACCTGTTGACCCGTCACCGAGAACGCAATGTACTCATACTGCACGCCTTCCCGGGCCACGAATTCCTGAAACGCGCGGAACTCGTGCTGCTGCCAGCGATGAAAGTTGTAGTACTCGTCAAAAAGAACGATGGCTCCCGGCTGCAGACGTTCGCCTAGCGCCTCGAAAATAGTCACGGTTGACGAATACAAGTCACAATCGACGTGCAGAAAGGCGACGGGTTCCGGGTGCTTTTCGAGGAAACCGGGCAGAGTCGCATCGAAGTAGCCAACGTGAAACTCGACGTTCTCTGGCACCTTGGGCATCTGCTTTTGTGCAAACGAGCCGATCGGATTACCGTTCCAGTGTTCCTGAATACCTTCGAAAGAATCGAAGCCGTGCACCTTGCCCGCGACGTTGGGAGCAATCCAGCGCATGGACTTGCCGCGGCCAACCCCGAATTCAAGGTTCAGGCCCTGCGTCTCGATGCGACTCAAGGCGTAGCTTACGAGTTGCGGGTGCTTTTCAAAATACGGGGCATCAACCATGTTGGCTTTGATGTATTCGAGCGTGCTTTGCTTCGCCTCCAGGTTCATATCGACCAGCAGGTTGGACGCATAGTGTTTGAGCATGAAGCGGCGAAACAGGAACTCGCTCAGCGTTCGTTTGAATAGTGGCATTGGAGCACTCATTAAAGCAGCATGCAGACCCCGACAAGCTATCACATGGACAAGGAGATACTCCATGCCAATCGAAATCAAAGTGCTGGGATTTGCCGCTCTGCTGCAGTTCGTCCAGTTCATGCTCATGGCGGTGCCAGTCAATATCCAGCTGGGGCCGCGGTACACCGGCGGTAATCGTGATGAAGAACAACGGGCTGTCGGTGTGGCTGGCCGATTCAAAAGAGCGCTCGACAACCACTTCGAGGGCCTGATCCTGTTCACGATCGCCGTGGTTGTGGTCGTTTTGGGTAACGCGAGTTCATCGACCACAGAGACCTGCGCCTGGGTCTATCTCGCGGCACGTGTGCTTTACGTACCGGCGTATGCGTCGGGCGTCTTTCTCGTTCGCTCGCTGATCTGGTCGGTCGGCTTCTTCGCGACCCTGGTGATGCTGTGGGTGGCACTCTTCTAGCACCGCAACGTGTTTTTCACGGCTATGAATTTAACGCTCCGAGAGGGATAATTCGCCGGTGATTCCATTCGGCGCCAAGACCGTTCTTTTCAAGACGAAGGTGAAGCTCCTGAAAGGCACGGCCATGCTGTTGCCATTCCCGAAGCCAACCCTGTTCAGCGGACCGGGATCGTCCCTGGATCTCTGCGAGGCCATCGCGCAGATGGGCACTCGCCGACTGCTGATCGTGACCGATGCCACGCTCGTCAAGATCGGGCTGCTCGATGGCATGCAGGCGAAACTCGCTGACCTTGGCATCGAGTTCTTTATTTACGATGGCGTCAAACCTGACCCGACCGTCGATCAAATCGAGGCCGGGCTGGACATGCTAAAGCAGCGCGACTGCGACGCGATCCTCGCAGTGGGTGGTGGTTCACCCATCGATGCTGCAAAAGTCATCGCTGCGCGTGCGACGAACGACAAACCCATCCGGAAAATGGAGGGTCTTTTCAGGGTCTTCCGCGCAACGCTGCCGCTGTATGCCGTACCCACCACGGCGGGGACCGGCTCGGAAGTCACCGTGGCGGCGGTCGTGTCGGATCCCGAGCGCAAGGCAAAGTTCGCCATCATTGATCCCAAGCTGGTGCCCACCATGGCGGCGCTGGATGCCAGCATGATGACGGGCCTGCCGCCGGCGATCACGGCCACCACCGGCATGGATGCTCTCACGCATGCAGTGGAGGCCTACCTTTCAGTCAATGCCCTCCCGGATACTGACCGTTACGCATTGGCGGCCACCCGGCTGATCATGAATAACCTGCCCGCCGTCATGGAAGATGGTCAGAACCTGGAGGCACGGCAACGCATGTCGATGGCGTCCTATTACGCGGCGCTGGCGTTTACGCGCGCGGGTGTCGGG
>JBATID010000444.1:0-2215 GCA_049667545.1 Woeseiaceae bacterium | reverse complement strand
TCGAGCGCATGGCAGCCGCACCCGGGAGCAAAACTTATGGTCGTCTTGGCATCATGCTTGGCTGCCATTTGCAGATCGAGTCCCTGTTCAACGTCGACCGACTGGCTTTCAGCCCGCCGCCTGACGTTACGTCTGCTGTCGTGCGGCTCGACCCGTTGCCGCAGGGCACCTACACAATCTGCGACAACGCCGCGCTGTCAACACTAGTGACAACCGCTTTCATGCAGCGCCGCAAGACCCTGCGCAATGCGCTGAAAAAACTGGCGGACGCTGAGGATTTCGCGGCTGTCGGTATCGATGCCGGCCAGCGTCCCGAGCAAATCGCTATTGCAGACTATGTCGCCCTCAGCAATCACCTTTGCCAGAAATCATAGCGCCACCGGACGCGCGCATACGTTAGACTATCGCCATGACCGAGAACGACCACAGCATTCAAATCCACGTTGCCACGAACTACATGGACGATCAGTCGGAGCCCGATGCCGGCCGTTACGTGTTCGCCTACACGATAACCATTTCGAACCATGGTGAGGTTGCCGCCAAACTGCTGAGTCGTCACTGGGTTATTACGGACGCCAACGGCAAAGTGCAAGAAGTAAGCGGTGATGGCGTCGTGGGCGAACAACCTTATCTGAATCCCGGCGAGCGCTTTCGCTACTCGAGTGGCGCGGTCATCGAAACACCGGTGGGTGCCATGCAGGGGCGTTATCGCATGAAATCCGAACATGGCGACAGTTTTTACGCACCGATCGAGCCGTTCACGCTGGCGGTTCCGGGCCTGCTGCACTAGGCGCTCACAATGGCCGTATATGCGATCGGCGATCTGCAGGGCTGCTACGATCCGTTCCGCCGACTGCTGGACGAAATTCGTTTCGAGCCCTCCAAAGACACGCTCTGGCTCACCGGAGACCTCGTCAATCGCGGCCCCAAATCGCTGAAAACACTGAGGTTTGTCAGGGAGCTCGGCGATTCCGTCGTAACGGTACTGGGCAACCACGACTTGCACTTGCTGGCGCTCGAGGCTGGCGTGCTGCGTTTCGGCAAACGCTTCGGCTCGCTGACAAAGCTGCTCAATGCCCCGGACGCCGAAGACCTCTGCGATTGGCTGAGACACCGGCCTCTCGCGCACTACGACAGCAAACTCGACACGCTGCTGGTGCATGCCGGCACCTACCCGTCATGGTCGGTCAAGAAAACACTGGCGCATGCCGCCGAGGTGGAAGCCGCCTTGCAGGGTTACGACTACGTGACGCTGCTGGGCAAAATGTACGGCAATGAGCCGAGTCTCTGGTCGGGAAGCCTGACCGGCTACAAACGACTGCGCTTCATCATCAACTGCCTGACAAGGATGCGGGTGTTAACGCGGGCCGGTCACCTGGAGCTCAGCTTCAGCGGGGCGCCCTGGACAGCGCGCAAGAACCTCTCGCCCTGGTTTGAGGCGCCGAGTACGGCCTGGGGAGACACCCGTATTGTTTTCGGTCACTGGTCGGCGCTGGGCCTGATCGTACTGCCGCATCTTGTGAGCCTGGACACGGGTTGCGTCTGGGGACGGCAGTTGACAGCGGTGCGGCTGGACAGGAAGCGGTCGCGCGTCATTCAGGTGGAGGGGCAGAGCTAGTGCGAGCATTGACCGCGTTCAACCTGATGGGCTGGATCGACCAGCACCGCGCCGAGTTGCGCCCGCCGGTGTGCAACCAGCAGGTATTCGAAGAGGATGACTTCATCGTCATGATCGTCGGTGGCCCAAACGCGCGCAGCGACTTCCACGTCGACGAGGGACCGGAACTTTTTTTCCAGATCGAAGGTGACATGGTCCTGCAGGTCATCGATGCGGGCCGGCGCAGGGACATCAGGATTCAGGAAGGCGAAATGCTGCTGCTGCCACCGCGAGTTCCACATTCGCCGCAGCGCTTCGCCGACACGGTGGGGCTCGTGATTGAGCGCAAACGACTCGACCACGAACTCGACGGTTTCCTGTGGTTTTGTGATAACTGTGACAACAAGCTCTACGAGGAATATGTCTTCGTTGACGATATCGTCGCGCAGCTCCCGCCCATCTTTGAGCGCTTCTATGGCTCCGGTAAAAACCGGCAATGCGACAACTGCGGCACAGTGATGCCGCGACCCGCGGACCGCTGATGCAATACGAAGACTCCCGCGAGTTTGCCGTTGCGCTGGATCGTAAGGACCCGCTGGCCCGCTTCCGGCAGCAGTT
>JBATID010000443.1:0-10401 GCA_049667545.1 Woeseiaceae bacterium | reverse complement strand
CCCGAAGTCGTCGAAGATGAGGAAGACGATCCGCGCGCCGAACTGGTGCGTCGATTGCAGGAGTATGAGCGTTTCAAGAAAGCAGCAGAGGATATCAGCGACCTGCCGCGCCTGGAACGCGACGTATTTATTGCCGGAGCAGATGCTCCGGAACGCAAAATGGTCGAGAAGTTACCCGATGTTACGCTCAAAGAGTTACTTCTCGCTTTTCATGATGTACTCAAGCGCGCGGAGATGTTCTCCAATCTGCACATGCAGCGCGAGCCGCTGTCGGTTCGTCAACGAATGAGCGAGATCCTGTCGCGTATCAAAGCCGGTCAATTCACCGGGTTCGGCGAGCTGTTTGATCCCGAGGAAGGCCGGATGGGTGTGGCGGTTACTTTTATCGCGATACTGGAGCTGTTGCGCGAGGCGGTCATCGAGGTAGTGCAGGCGGAGGCCTATGCTCCGCTGCACGTCCGCGCGGCGTCAACGGTACGGCTCGTCTCCGATGACGGCAATTTGGAGCCTGACGAATTCACAGAATAAAGCAGAGATTCTTCTTTCATGGACAGTACTGAAATCAAATATTTTATCGAAGCGGCGTTGCTGGCTGCCGGGCGCCCTCTGGATATCGACCAGCTGAAAGGCCTGTTTGACGGGCGCGGCGCCCCCGATAAGGCCGAGATTCGGAAAACAATCGCCGCGTTGAACGCCGAATACGCAGAGCGTGGCATCACGATTACGGAAGTTGCTTCCGGTTTTCGTATGCAGATCAAATCGACGATGGCAGGCCGGCTGCAGAAACTCTGGGAGGAGCGCCCGCCG
Source organism: Woeseiaceae bacterium (assembly GCA_049667545.1). Classification (GTDB taxonomy): domain Bacteria; phylum Pseudomonadota; class Gammaproteobacteria; order Steroidobacterales; family Woeseiaceae; genus UBA1847. The sequence continues at coordinate 9,594 of JBATID010000443.1, read as the reverse complement.
CGTTATTCCCGCGCTTTGTTCGAAACGCTGGCACTGGTCGCCTACCGTCAGCCGGTTACTCGTGGCGAGATCGAGGAGATCCGTGGGGTTTCAGTGAGTTCAAATATTGTGCGGACCTTGCTTGAGCGGGACTGGGTTCGGGTTGTTGGGCATCGTGACGTGCCGGGCCGCCCGGCGATGTTTGGCACGACGAAGGCCTTTCTGGATTACTTCAGCTTGAAGAAACTGGAAGATCTGCCGCCGCTGGCCGACTTGTCAGACTGGGAGAGCCTGCGCGTACAGCTCAACTTGCCCGAGGTAGAAGATCAGTCGGGCAGTGGCGCTGAAATGGAGGCCGATGCCGCAGCGAGAGACCTGCCAGTGCTTTACGGCGAAGATGAATCGGACGATGAGTTCGAGGAGAATAAGCCGCACCTCGTCCTGACGTCCAACGCTGAGTCAGAGTTCGAGGCCGAAGAAGAATTGCGAGCATCGGAGTGGCCGGACTCGGTTGGCTGAGCGTATTCAAAAGGTATTAGCGGGCGCCGGGCACGGCTCGCGGCGGAAAGTCGAAACCTGGATCCGCGAGGGGCGTCTTACCGTAAATGGTCGTCAGGCCGAACTTGGCGAGCCTGTTGATGGCTCAGAAAAGTTTGTGCTGGATGGCAAACCGATATCCGTGCGCGGCATGGCGCAGCCGCATCGACACATTCTTTACAACAAACCCGGCGATGAGGTCACCAGCAGGGAAGATCCTGAGGGCCGTAAAGTGGTTTTTGACAAACTGCCGGTCATCAAGGGAGCGCGCTGGATTGCGGTCGGTCGTCTGGACCTGACAACCACCGGTCTGTTGATCTTCACGACGGATGGCACGCTGGCAAATGCGCTGATGCACCCGTCCGCCGAGATCGTCCGGAAATATGCTGTTCGGGTGCACGGTAACCCCTCCGGGGAGGAGCTTGAGCGGCTGCTCGCGGGGGTCGAGCTGGCCGATGGTCTCGCTCGATTCGGGACCATCGAGCACGCCGGTGGCGACGCGGCTAATCGCTGGTTCAATGTGACTTTGACGGAAGGCCGTAATCGCGAAGTCAGGCGACTCTGGGAGGCGCTCGGCTACGAGGTCAGCCGCCTGATCCGTGTCGCTTACGGTCCGATTGAGTTGCCGCGAAAGGTACCTCGTGGGCGCTATGAGGCGCTGGCACCGGGACAGGTCCGGGCGCTGTATCTGGCCGCCGGTCTCGCCGCTCCTGGCTTACCGCCACGCAGCAAGAAAAAGAAAAACCACTATAAAAGCAAAAGGTAACAGCGTTTTGTTAATCTACTTTATCACTGAGCATCGAAGCTCTTCCCGGTGACGCCCGTGCTCTCTGGCCCCAGCAGGAAGATATAAGGCGCCAGAATCTCCTCTGGTCGCCTTAGCGCGTCCCGATCCTCGCCCGGGTAAGCGGCCAGGCGCATCTTGGTGCGGGTGGCGCCGGGGTTTATGCAGTTCGAACGAAGCTTGCCGTGCCGGTGCTCGTCGGCGAGTACCTGTGACAGGCCCTCCGTCGCGAATTTCGACACCGCGTAGGCGCCCCAAAAGGCCTTGCCGGTGCGACCAACGCCGCTGCTTGTAAAGATGACGCTTGGGTCTGCCGACAGCTGTAGCAGGGGCATCAGGACTTGTGTCAGGGCGAAAACCGCGGTCACGTTGACGTGCATGACCCGCTGCCACAACACCGCGTCGTATTGGTCGATGGCAAAACGCTCCCCGAGGATACTGGCGTTGTGGACGAGTCCGTCCAGTCGACCGAAGTCGGCTTCGATGCTCTGTGCCAGGGTGGTGTAGGACTCGCTGTTAGCGGCAGCCAGATCCAGCACCGCAATGGAAGGCCGCGGCGCCTCGCTAATCGCCTCGATGGCGTCATAGACTTTTTCAAGCTTCGCGGCGTTGCGCCCGTGCAGAATCACCTGCGCGCCGAGCGTTGCGGCCTGCAGTGCCAGCGCGCGGCCAATGCCGTCAGAGGCGCCGGTGACCAGAATGATGCGATCTCGCAGCACGTCGTCTGGATATGTGTAAGTTCTCGGGTCCACGCTCATGTATCGCTGCTTTCGATCATCGTGCGCGGTACGGGTTCGAGGGTCTCTATTTTTTCGATTTCCTTATTGGCATGTACGCCCAGTTCAACAAATTTCCGTGCCCCGGGGAGTACGCTGCGTTCCAGTGAGCCGACGGCCCGGTTGTAGTTCTCGACGCTGCTGGCCAACTGCCGGCCGACTCTATTCATGTGCGTGACGAAGGTCGCGAGCCTCCCATACAGGTCCTCAGCGAGGATTCTGATTTCTTTGGCATTGTCGGCGAGAGCCAGTTGCCGCCAGCCATAAGCAACCGCTTTCAAAAGAGCAACAAAGCTCGTCGGCGTTGCCAGGATGATCTGCTTCGACAACGCGTACTCGATCAGGTCAGGTTCTTCGTTAAGGGCGGCGCTGAGAAACTGGTCGCCCGGGATGAACAGAATGACAAACTCGGGACTCTCATCGAACTGCTCCCAGTAGGCTTTCGACGCCAGCATACGAATGTGCGCGCGGACATTTTTAGCGTGCCTTTCGAGGCCGAGCTTGCGCTGCGCATCATCGGGCGCCTCAGCAGCCGCCAGGTAGGCGTCCAGCGGCGTTTTCACATCGACCACGAGCTCACGGTGATCCGGCATTCGCACTATCATGTCCGGGCGGATAGCCTGGTTCTCGCCGGACACGTGCACTTGCTCAACGAAATCGCAATGCTCGACCATGCCGGCCAGCTCGACCAGCCGCCGCAGAGTGATTTCACCCCAACGGCCCCGTACCTCGGGTCGCCGCAGCGCGTTTACCAGGTTCTGGGTTTCCTGGGTCAGGGACTGTTGACTCAGCTGCATTGCCTCGAGCTGGTTCTTGATGCCGCCATACGCCTCGCTGCGCGCCTTCTCCAGCTCGGCGATTTGCCGCTGGGATGCCTCGAGCGAGTCCCGGATGGGCTTGACGAGCGCCTCGACGGCCTTCTCGCGTTCACTGAGTTCACGCTTGGCGCGCTCTTGCTGAGTGCCAAGGTTTTGTTCTGCCAGGCGCAGAAAACTCTCGCTATTGGATTTCAGGGACTGGTTGGAGAGATTCGTGAACGCCTGTGTCAGTTTGAGGTTGGCAAGCTCGAATGCCGCTTCACGCTCGGACTGCAGCGCTTCCTGATTCTTCAGCTGGCCCTCGGCCGTTGCGATCTCTCGCAGCAGCGCTTTGCGTTGGTACCGGCCGATCAGCCAGACGAGCAGGGCGCCCACAATGAGACCGATCAGCAGTGCGGGCGCGCCAACCTCGAGATAGACAGGATCTATGGTTAGAGAAATCATCAAATATCAACAGTGACCGCTGCACGAATGATCTGTGACAGCTCATCGGCGGTCGTCGCAATCATATCAGCCCCCCACTCCCGCGCGTCGTCGTCCTCGGTGATGTAGCCGTAGCCCGCGGCAATCGTGGCAGCGCCAGCACGCAGGCCGGCTTCGATGTCGCGAGCGGCGTCACCGACATAGATCGTCAGATGGGGTTCGACGCCGGCGATGTCGCAACCCAGGAGCAGGGGTGCCGGCTCCGGTTTGCGAACGGCCAGGGTGTCGCCGCTGATGGCGCACACGCTGCGCCTGGCCAGGCCGAGCTGCTCAAGCAACGGGTTCGTGAGGCGCTCAGGTTTGTTGGTAACAACGCCCCACGGGCAGCCGGCTCGATCGAGACTGTCCAGCAGCACGTCGAGACCGGCAAAGACCGTGCTGTCCTCGCACAGGCGCTCCGCATAGCGCTCGATATATTCGTCGATAAGGGACTGGCGGCCCTCCTCATCAATGTCCGGAAAGGCGATGCGCAACAAGCCCATGGCGCCGTTCGATACGTTCGAACGACCCAGCGCATAGCTCACGGGATCGTAGCCATGGTCGAGTTGCATTTCCTGCAGCGCCTTGACCATATCGGGCGCCGTGTCCACCAGCGTGCCATCAAGATCGAAGAGCACAAGCTCAAACGTATTGTCCTGGATTTGCATCAGGGTGCCGCTCGGGTGAAGTACATCAGGTAGTTGACATCGAGATCCGGACCGAGGGAGTACTCTTTGGTCAGCGGGTTGTACAGCATGCCAATGCTGGCCTGCAGCTGGAGGCCAGCCGCCCTGGCCCAACTTTCCAGCTCTGACGGACGGATGAATTTCTGGTAGTCGTGCGTTCCACTGGGCAACAATTTAAGGACGTACTCAGCGCCCACGATCGCAAACAGAAAGGCTTTTGGATTGCGGTTGATGGTCGAGAAAAACACGTGACCGCCCGGCCTGACCAACTTGGCGCAGGAGCGGACTACCTGTGCCGGATCGGGGACATGCTCGAGCATTTCGAGGCAGGTGACGACGTCGAACTCGCCGGCGGCATCGTTGGCAAGCGCCTCGGCCGTGCACTGTCGATAGTCCACGGACGCGCCGGATTCGTGCAGATGCAAGCGTGCGACGGCCAGCGCGGCCTCCGCCATGTCGATGCCCGTCACGGTCGCTTTGGCCGCGGCCATCGATTCGGCGAGGATGCCGCCGCCGCACCCGATATCGACGGCGCGGGCACTGCTGAGTGTCACGTGCTGCCGGATCCAGTCCAGCCGCAGCGGATTGATGTCGTGGAGCGACTTGAAATCGCCGTCAACATCCCACCAGCGCGACGCCAACGCATCGAACTTGGCGACTTCTGCAGGATCCACGTTGTCCGTAACGGTTGTCATTGTGTGATTACCTTTGGGGCGTTTTTCAGCGGCCGTCTTTATCAATGGAGGGAAGCAAATCGCTCCCGCCATTCGTTGCTGCGAGCCATCAGGCTGGCGGTATCGATATTCGCGAGTTGACCTTTGTCGAGCAGATGGCGGCCGGCGATCCATACGTCGGTCACCTGATCGGCACGCGCGGTATAAACGAGTTGCGAGATGACGTCATAGACCGGTTGGCTGTTGAGTCGTTCAAGGTCAAAACAGGCGAAGTCGGCTGACTTGTTGATCTCGATCGAGCCAATGGTTTTATCGAGTCCCAGCACCTTAGCGCCGCCGAGCGTGCCGAGCTGCAGAGCCTCGTACGCCGTGACAGCGGCAGCATCATTGGCACTCGTTTTTGCGAGCAATGCGGCAAGCCGTATTTCCCCGAGTATATCCAGCACGTTATTGCTGGCGGCACCGTCCGTCCCCAGTCCGATGTTGATGCCGGCTGCGCGGTAACGGGCCAGCGGTGCAATGCCACTAGCGAGTTTCAGATTGGATGTCGGGCAATGGGCAATGCACACACCGGCAGCGGCGCTTTGTGCGACTTCTGTGTCGGTAAAGTGGATGGCGTGCACGGCCAGCAGGGAAGAGTTCACGAGGCCGTTATCCTGTAAGCGCTCAAAGGGGCGCTTGCCGGTAGCGCGCAGCGATGCCTCGATCTCGGCCAGCGTCTCGTGCAGATGGATCTGGACGGGCACATCGAGTTGATCGGCCATGACCCGGAGTTCGGTGAAGTTGTCATCCGATAATGCGGCGCTGGAATGCGGTGCGAAACAGGTGGTAACCAGCGGGTGATCCGCAAATGGATCGTGCACCAGATCAGCGCCTTTCTGCAGGTACTCATCAAAGTCATTCGCCCAGCTGGTCGGAAACTCGATCACCGGCGTACCGACCATCGCGCGCATGCCGTGGTCGATGGCCGTCTCAGCGACGATCTCGGGAAAGAAATACTGATCGCTGAAACAGGTGATGCCCGCCGAGATCATTTCCGCTATGGCCAGTTCTGTGCCGTCTCGTACCATCTCCGCACTCACCCAGCGCTTTTCGGCTGGCCAGATTCCTTGCCGCAGCCATGGCTCGAGGCGCAGGTCGTCGGCGAGTCCTCTCATCAGCGTCATCGCCGCATGCGTATGGGCGTTGACGAGACCGGGAGTGAGGGCATGATTCGGTCTCTCAATAACAACGCTGGCCTGGTAGCGCTCCCGGGCCGCAGGCAGCGGCAGCAGGTCGATAATCTGGCCATTGTTGACGATAACGGCGTGGTCGCGCAGCACCGAGCCGGTGGCGTCGACGGGAATGCACCAGCGCGGCGCTATCAGGGTGTCACAATGTTGCATTACCGCAGCAGTATACGCGTCGCTCAGGGCAGCGCCAGCCGTACATTTCAGCCGCTTCCAGTCGCCCGAAACGCTGCTGTTTACGGCCCTGTTGTGGTATCATTGGAGTCTTGATCAGGAGCCCGGACAGCGGCTTTTTTAGCCTCGTACAAATAACCATTTAGTCCGCTTGAAACCCACAATGAATCGATGCTCTTATTCCGCCCGCAGGGGCGGGGTTGCGCTGAGATTTTAAGCAAAATAAGCAGGAAATTATGGCCGAAGTAGCACACGAATTGCTGTCAGTCAGTCTCGAACAGGAGATGCAGCAGTCCTACCTTGATTATGCGATGAGTGTCATTGTCGGGCGCGCCCTGCCGGACGTACGCGATGGCCTGAAACCGGTGCATCGGCGTGTGCTGCATGCGATGCGGGAGCTTGGCAACGACTTCAACAAGCCCTACAAGAAGTCGGCACGCGTCGTCGGTGACGTCATTGGTAAATATCACCCACATGGCGACTCCGCGGTCTACGACACAATCGTGCGCATGGCGCAGCCGTTTTCCATGCGCTACATGCTGGTCGACGGGCAGGGCAACTTTGGCTCCGTTGACGGCGATTCCCCGGCAGCCATGCGCTATACCGAGGTGCGCATGGCCAAGATTGCGCACGAACTGCTTGCGGATATCGAAAAGGAAACCGTTGATTTTGTAGAGAATTACGACGGTTCAGAAAGCGAACCGTCGGTGATGCCGACACGTGTTCCGAATTTGCTCATCAACGGCTCATCGGGCATCGCGGTCGGTATGGCCACCAATATTGCGCCGCACAATCTCACGGAAGTCATTGGCGCATGCCTGGCATTTATTGAGGATCCCGACATCGATGTGAAGGGATTGATGCAGCACATCCCGGGGCCGGATTTTCCGACCGCCGGCATCATCAACGGTGCCGCCGGCATTTATTCAGCGTACCGAACGGGGCGGGGGCGCGTCCATATTCGTGCCCGGTGCAACGTGGAGATCATCAACGCACGCGGCAAAGAGGCGATCATCGTCACTGAGCTGCCGTACCAGGTGAACAAGGCCCGGTTGATCGAAAAAATCGCGGATCTGGTACGCGAAAAGCGCATCGAGGGCATCAGCGAACTGCGTGACGAGTCGGACAAGGACGGCATGCGCATCGTCATCGAGCTAAAGCAAGGCGAGGTCAGCGATGTTGTGCTGAACAACCTGTACAAACAGACACCAATGCAAAGCGTGTTTGGCATCAACATGGTCGCCCTGCATGAAGGCCAGCCAAAGCTCCTGAACCTCAAGCAGGTGCTGGAGGCATTCGTGGGGCACCGCCGGGAAGTTGTTACCCGGCGCACCATTTTTGACCTGCGCAAAGCGCGCGACAGAGCGCATGTCCTGGAAGGACAAACCGTCGCGCTGGCGAATATCGACGAGGTGATCGCGCTCATCAAGGCGTCGGCATCGCCCGCCGAGGCGAAAACCGCACTCATCGAGCGCTCCTGGGAGCCCGGCGACGTAACGGCGATGCTCGAGCGGGCCGGTGAGACCGATACGCGGCCTGACGAACTCGCGGCCGGTAGTGGTCTGATTGATGGCGCCTATCGACTTTCCGCCGTTCAGGCACAGGCTATTCTGGACCTGCGCCTGCACCGCCTTACCGGGTTGGAACAAAGTAAAATAGTCAATGAATACAAGTCAATACTAGAAACTATTAAAGAACTTTCTGATATTTTGGCCGACCCGGACAAGCTCGTTGAAGTCATCAGGAGTGAATTGGAAGCGGTTCGCGAGGCCTATGGCGATGAGCGTCGTACCGAGATAGTCCAGGATCATTCCGACCTCAGCGAGGAAGACCTGATTCCGGAAGAGGAAGTGGTTGTGACGCTGTCACATGCGGGCTACGCGAAAGCACAACAGCTGGATGTCTACCAGGCGCAGAAACGTGGTGGCCGCGGTCGCTCCGCGACGAAGGTCAAGGACGAGGACTTCATTGACAACCTGTTTGTTGCCAATACGCACGACACGATGCTGTGTTTCTCCAGCCGCGGCAAGGTTTACTGGCTGAAGGTCTACCAGGTGCCGCAGGCAAGCCGTGGCTCGCGTGGCAAGCCCATCGTGAACCTGTTGCCGCTGGAGGACGGCGAAAGAATCAACGCCGTCAGGCCGATTCGTGAATACGCGAAAGGCCACTTCGTCTTCATGGTGACGGCGCAGGGAACCGTGAAGAAAACGCCGCTCAGCCAGTTTTCGAGACCGCGTGCGAGCGGCATCATCGCCGTGGACCTGCGTGACGATGACAAGCTGGTGGATGTGGCTATCACGGACGGTGAAGCCGAGATTCTCCTGGTCGCCAGTCACGGCAAGGCCATTCGCTTCCGCGAGAGCGACGTGCGGCCAATGGGGCGGGCAGCGGCTGGTGTTCGGGGTATCAAGCTACCGGCGGGAGACGAGGTTATAGCTCTGTTGACCGTCAATGATGGTCTGATGCTGACGGCGACGGAAAACGGCTATGGCAAGCGCACACCGGTTGCGGACTTTCCGGTGCAGGGCCGTGGCGGGCAGGGCGTGATCGCCATTCAGACCACCGAGAGAAACGGCAAGACCGTCGGAGCACTGCAGATCGCCGACGATGACGAGATCATGCTGATCAGTTCGAATGGCACCCTGGTGCGCACGGCAGCAGACGATATCTCTATTGTCGGGCGGAATACGCAGGGCGTGCGGTTGATCCGGGTCGAGCGGGGCCAGCGATTGGTCGGCCTGGCGCGCATCGAATCAATCGAGGATGATGACGACGACGAGTAACGCACCGAATCAGTGCATCGACGCAGTAACGCCGGTTTGGATGATCGCGCTATTTACTTAGTGCATTTGCGTCGTTAAACCGTAACAATACGCGCCCTGTATTTACCCCTGTTTCATCGTCTTAAGGACCAGAGCGACATGTCTCGCGTATTCAATTTCAGTGCCGGCCCCGCGGCCCTGCCCCTCGAAGTTCTCGAACAAATCCGCCGCGATCTGCCTGACTGGCAGGGCACCGGAATGTCGGTTATGGAGGTCAGTCATCGCAGCAAGGAGTTTGTTGCGTTGGCGGAACGCGCCGAGGCCAACGTTCGAACATTGCTCGGTATTCCGGATGATTACAGCGTGCTGTTTCCGCAGGGCGGCGCGACGCTACAGATGTCGATGGCGCCGCTGAATCTGACCGGACCAGATGACACGGTCGATTACGTCGTCACCGGCAGTTGGGGCAAAAAGGCCGCCGGGGAGGCCAAAAAATTCTGCAATGTGAACGTGGCCGCCGATGCCACGGACAAGAACTTTACTTACATTCCCGCGGAGTCCGGCTGGACTCGCAGCGACAACGCAGCGTACCTGCACTACACACCCAACGAGACCATCGCCGGTGTGGAATTTCACTTTGTGCCCGGTGGTGATGTGCCGCTGGTCGCCGACATGTCGAGCACCATTTTGTCGCGCCCCATCGATGTAAACCT
>JBATID010000442.1:0-3074 GCA_049667545.1 Woeseiaceae bacterium | reverse complement strand
GGGTCGCCGGTGCAAGCAGCGGATTGTCGAGATTCGTGAAGTACAGGTTGCTGGCAGGAATTGGCGCCAGGTTTTGCTTGGATTCGTTTCGCGCGTAGCTGATTTCGGCGTATATCTCACTACGGTTACCGACCATGTAGTTGAGTAGGACGCCCGCCGATGTCCGCGTCAGCGGCGTTTGCAAATAGTTGAGCGGCGCAAAGTTATACCTGTCCGCAGGATCCATAAATTCGACGGCTAGACCATTGGCGTCGAAAGTAGTCATCGCCGGCCCATTTCCAAAGTCGACAGGAGGAAAGGTCACGACAGACGCGGGCGTTGCCAGGCTCCCGCTCTCGGTCAGGATGCCATTGTTGTCATCAATCGTTACTGCCGTGAATGTTCTTTCGCTGGCGAAGAGATCGTTCCGTTCGTAGAAACCACCATAGACCGTAATGTTTCCCTTGCCATCAGAAAAATTGTGGCCATAGGACAGGTTCAGATCATTGATTTGCCCGTCGCCTTGCTCAGTGACGTACGTACTGGCGTCAACGCCGATTCCATCGAAGTCGTCGCGAGTGATGAAATTGACGACACCGGCGACGGCATCAGATCCGTAAACCGTGGTCGCGCCGCCGGTAATTATTTCAACCCGCTCGACAAGTGACTGTGGCAAGTTATTTACATCGACCGCGGTGCCGACGCCGGATGGTGCAAGTCGGCGGCCGTTCAACAACACAAGGGTACGGTTTGAGCCAAGGCCGCGGAGGTTGACTCGAGCAGTGCCATCCCCGGGGTTGTTCGCCGTTCGTTCCAAATCCGGCGTAATCTGCGGCATCTGATTGAGCGACTCTTCCAGCGTCGGTTGCGATGCCGCGTCAAGCGCCACTCTATCGATGGTTGAAATGGGGCTGGACGAGAAAAAGTCGCGACGCGAAATACGAGAACCCGTCACCACGATTTCTTCAATTACCTCCTGGCCCGTATCCGTCGCCTGGGCATGCGCCGATTCAACACACGCTATCCACAAGGTGAATAGGGTGACAACTATGAAATTCTTCAGCGTGTACGGCGACATTTTCTAGGTTCTCACTCCAGCATTCGATACCGCCCCCGACTCAGGAGGAAGTTCGGCAGCCACTTACGCGAGCCTGTGACTCGCGATTCGGACCACTTTATGTACGCGAGTCAGGCAATGCAATGGTGTGACTGAGTGACGCATCGTTGTGATAAGTACGGTATTTGCAACGGGCGTCATGCCATGTGATGTTAATTAAATCCGGTACTTACAGTTGAATATCCGATCTCCGAAGGCAGGTGTCACGGGCCAAAGCTGTGCGCAAGCCCATAAGACTCCGCCGCTAACAAAAGAGATATCAAAATGTCGAAGATTGGCCAAGTCTCAACGACCGCTTCACAAGCCGTCATAATACCTCAGATTTTTCGACCGGCTGCTATGCGATGAATACTGTTGAAAAACTCCGTTCTAGGACGACCCGGAATCTCTAATCAAATTTTCGTTATCGCGAAGCGCACATCGAGGCCGCTTTGTCCGCTTCTGAGGCGCTCCAGGACGAATCTTCAGCTGCTAATTACGTCCCCTCTAACTACTGTAAGAAAGTGGCCGCAAAACGCAAATGAAATCGCTTCGTTTTTCAAAACAGAGTTTTTCAACAGTATTCGATGTGAAGCAGCCCCTCAGTTAGCTTCCTGGCGAGCGTCTCAGAACGGCCAGAAGGGGCCGCTCAGATGCTCTGGAATTTATTGATCAACCCAGATCGCTATGCCCTGGACGATTTCCACCTCGGAAGAACTGACAACAGTACCTCCGCCATAAACCGGGACCCCGACGGTTTGACTCGATGTGTCTCGGCCAGTCAGAACCACAGCATTTGCCCCGACCTTTGCCGCTTGTTTCTTGAGTTCGTCAACCGCATAGTCGAGGCTACCCTGTTGTGTCAATCCAGAATCGGACGACGCTTTTACAATAGCGATCTCTTCCGCACCATCAGGCATCTTCGTCAAGATACTGACAGTCGTGTGATCCTCAATTGCGGGTCTGGTCTGCCCAGTGACAAGGGCTGAACCACTTGCGCATCCAGCCAAGAACAGTGAAGCGACTGCGACAAGAAAAAATCTCATTTCTACTCCATTCGGTTCCTGTAGTAGAGCTTACTGCCGAAAGTAGCTTTGGAGTCATCAGCGGAAAGTATAGCGCGAACCAAGCCAACGTCTCAGTTCTGACAGAAGCCGCCGCTCGATTCAGACAGCAAAATTATCGTATGTCTCGATGCCACCAAGACCAGCGCCTACAGGAACGAACTCCCATCCCAAGGTTCTGCATGCGCGCCTATCCCATTCGGCGTCTCCAAAGTAAGTAACAGATTCATACACATTGCCGAGCTGTAATAGTGCGATGCGCATTATCTCCGTTCGCGATGGGGAGTCGTCGCATGAAAATACGGGGATTCCCTTGACGTTCAATTCTGAGGTCTCAAGCTTTAGGAGCGCCGATAGTCTCCAGCCGCCGGTGGCGATTGCAACATCATGTTCCTTAGAGTTGCGAAGTCTGTCAATGAACCGGGCTGCGCCGGGCACCTCCGGAAATGGACCATATTTCTTGATATGTTTGGTCAGACCTTCGACAAACCGATTCCGTATCGAGTCAATTGCATCTGAGTCTTGTGGAAGCCCGTTGTCGTCCATGACCTGCGCAATAATTCCGCTGTCAGTAACATGATCGTAGTCTTTGAGATTCTCTCGGATCTCGACAGAGCCAAGAACAGCAGAAATTGAAGAGAAATAGAGGTCCGAGTCGATGGCCATAGACTCGATAAGCGTTCCATCTATATCAAGAACAATTGCTTTCAAGAAATACGCCTCGCCAAGCTGACCGGCTGCTTGAGGTCATCAGGAGACGATTCTATCAGCTGCCGGCGAGCGTCTCAGAACGGCCAATAGCGGCCATCAGAGAATGCTACGGCTCGACAAAGATCTCGAGAACCTCGTCCCCGTATTTGTCGAAGCTCCCTGTCGAACGCCATCCCAAGTGTCGATAAAAACCGTGCGACCTGCTCGCCGGGTCAGGAGAACAC
>JBATID010000441.1:0-2448 GCA_049667545.1 Woeseiaceae bacterium | reverse complement strand
GATATCTACAGCCTTGGCGTGATTTTTTACGAGATGCTGACCGGGCTTAAGCCGTTTCACGCCGGCACCGCGATGGGTGTTATCTATCGTCATGCCCAGGCGCCAATCCCGCAGCTGCCGAAACGGTATGCGCAACACCAGGCGTTGCTGGAGCGCCTGCTGGCCAAGGTACCGCGGGACCGCCTGCAAACCGCGTCGGAGGTGCAGCGATGGCTGCAGTGAATGCGGTCCCGGCGCCGATTACCGAGTTCCTCGGGGTCGCAACGCCCGAAGCGTGGCTGGAAGAGGCCTGCCAACGACTGCCGGAGCTGCTGCTGGACCATGCGAATTGCGAGCTCAAGGCGGCATCGACGGCACTCGGTTTCCTGTATCGCTACCCGGAGCGGCTGGCACTGGCACAGCGAATGTCGCGCCTGGCGCGCGAGGAGTTACGGCATTTCGAACAGGTGCGAGCACTCATGGACGAGATGCAGGTGCCCTTTGAGCGCTTGCGCGCCTCGCGCTACGCGGGTGGCTTGCGCGAGGTGGCGCGCAAAGACGAGCCGGGCAAGCTACTCGACCTGCTGTTGATTGGCGCACTGATCGAAGCGCGTTCGTGCGAGCGATTCGCGCTGCTGGCACCGCGCTTGCCGGAGATGCTCAGTCGTTTTTACGGTGGACTGCTGGCCTCCGAGGCTCGCCACTTTGAGCACTACATCGCCTTTGCGCGCTCGGAAAGTGGCGCAGCTGATGTTGAAATCGATGCGAGGCTCGCCGAGCTGAAACACCGTGAGGCAGAGCTTGTCGTGCAGCCTGATGCCGAGTTTCGATTTCATTCGGGAGTGCCGCTGTAGTTGCCAGACCAGTGCCTAGCGCGGCAGTACCTGCAGGCGCGGCCCTTGCCGGTCCCAGGCAACGACGCTGCCTTGTTCATACCAGTCGCCAAGCACAATGCGCGTCACGCGCCGATCCGGCAATTCGATCTGGTGTACCGCCGGGCGGTGCGTGTGTCCATGCAGGAGAACGTCCATCTCGTGCTCGTGGAAGGTCTGCGCGACGGCGTCATCATTGACATCCATGATGTCTTTACTCGCCGACGCGTAATGCGCCATGCTCGCGGCGCGGGCATGCTCGGCAAAGGCGAGGCGCTCTGCGAGCGGCTTGGCACGCATCATCGCCTGCCATTCCGGATCGCGCGTCATTTGCCGCACGTTCTGGTACTGCCGATCGTCCGTGCACAGCGCGTCGCCATGGCTTAGCAGTACGCGCTCGCCGTACAGCTCAAGCGGCGTCGGGTCGTTTAGCAGCTGCACACCGGTTTCCTTTGCGAACTGCCGCCCGATCATGAAATCACGATTGCCGTGCATGAAAAACACCGGCACGCCGGCATCAACCAGCGCACGAATGGCAGTCTTCATGATGGCGTAATGGGGATTCGGGTCATCGTCGCCAACCCATGACTCGAAGAGATCGCCAAGAATATAGAGCGCCTCTGCAGCGCGCGCATCGGTTTCCAGAAAAGCGAGCAACTGCGCGCCGATGTCCGGGCGCTCAGCGTCCAGGTGCAGGTCCGAAATGAAGAGTGTCACCATCGCTTGAATGGTTACTCGAAAGTGACGCGCGAAACTTTCTTGATAATGACGGGTACCACCGGGACGTCTTTGGCGAACTGCCCACCGGGACCGGTTTTCGAATTGACGATCTCATCGACGACTTCCATGCCCTCGATGACGACACCAAACACCGTGTAGCCCCAGCGGCCGCGCATGGCATCTTTGGCAGGGTCGAGGCGGTCGTTGTCGGCAACGTTGATGAAGAACTGCGAGTTCGCGGAATGCGGGTCGCCGGTGCGGGCCATCGCAATCGTGCCGCGCAGGTTCGACAAGCCGTTACCGGACTCGTTGGGAATGGTCACCTGCGTTTCCTTCAGTTTCAGGCCCGGCGTGAAGCCGCCGCCCTGGGCCATGAATCCCGGGATCACGCGGTGAAAGACAGTGCCGTCATAAAAACCGCTGTCGACAAGCTGCAAAATGTGCGCGACGGTGAGCGGCGCCTGTTTGCCGTCGAGTTCCAGCTTTATCGTGCCCAACGACGTCTGCATCTCGATGTGCGGGTGCGCGGGCACCTTGTCCGCCGCCAGCGCGAGCGGCGACAAAAACAAGAATAGTAATGTAAACAGGATGTTCCTCATGGTCTCTCCGGATGGTCCGTCAGGCTGGAAGCCGCACGATACCAGAGCCTTTGCAAAGCGGCCACGCCCGCATTTGCCCGTCGTAAACGCTTGATTGCCCCTGTCAGCGCCCGTATCATCGCAGCCCGCGCGATATCCGGCTTATGCTCGATGACGTGTGGCGGAATTTCTGGCATCGGGGCATGGCGCAGCCTGGTAGCGCATCTGCTTTGGGAGCAGAGGGTCGGGGGTTCGAATCCCTCTGCCCCGACCAGCCAGTATTTTAGAAAATTTGGAAA
>JBATID010000440.1:0-3330 GCA_049667545.1 Woeseiaceae bacterium | reverse complement strand
TACAGCGCAACACCTTCGAACGAGTCATAATCGTTGTAGGCATACTCATCGCCGGGCCGAATCTCATAGGTGTCCTCGCGGACCTCGGCACCCAGGGCGAGGAAGACTTCACCCACGGACGTCGAGTAGTCGATATTGATCGTCTGCAGCCCAAGCTCGAGGCCGTAGGCGAACGCCGAGCGCGGTATTTGCGCGCGGATATCCGCATCGCTGAGACCCTGGCCGAAATTGAGTTCGTTGACATACGAGTAGTTGACCGAATTGCTGGTCGTATAGTCAATTGAGTTTCTGCCCTGCGTGATCGACATGTCGAGTCTCGAGTCGTCATCGAAATCAATGCGGTAGCCGAAGTTCATCGAATAGTCGTCGATCTCGCTGTTGATGAGCGGCAGGAAGCCATCGATAACCACATTTTCACCGTCATCGAGCGCCGCGCCCGAGCCGGCGGGGTTGCGGTAGAAGGCGCCGGACTGGCCTTCACGCCCTGAATAGGTCACAAAGCTGTACAGTTCGCCGTCGCCCAGTGCGATCCCGGCGTTGGCGACAATGGCGACCTGTTCGGAGTCGGCATCACCAATCCGAAATGCATTACGACCCGGGCCGTTCACTTCGCGCGACTCGTTGCCGGGCGCGGGCTCGAGGTAGCCGTTGCCGTCGGTATCGACACAGCCGCCGTACAGGCAGCCACCCTGCGGATTAGCGCGTGATGTCCTCTCCCTGTCACGGAAGTTGACCGTCACGTTCAGGTAGCCGTCGCTGCCGAGAGTAAAGCCCTTGTTGAAGTCGACATTGGTCGTCTGACCGTCACCTTCGGTGTATTCGCCCACCGACAGTCCCAGCGCGCCGCCCTCGTCGTCATCTTTAAGCTGAATGTTGATGACACCGGCGATCGCATCGGAGCCGTACTGAGCGGCAGCACCGTCGCGCAGCACCTCGATACGCTTGATCGCGGCGGCCGGAATGGCGTTCATGTCGGTGCCTGCGGTACCACGACCGACGGAGTTGTTAATGTGTATTAACGATGCCTGGTGCCGACGCTTGCCGTTAATCAGGACGAGCGTCTGATCCGGTCCGAGGCCGCGCAATGTTGCAGGCCGCAGGGCATCGGTGCCGTCCGAGATGGACGAGCTCGAAAAGTTGAACGACGGGGCCAGCGCCTGGAGCATGCGGCCGAGTTCGGTCTGGCCGGTCGCTGCCATGTCGTCAGCAGTCAGCGTATCGACGGGAACGGCAAGATCCGATGACACACGTCCCGGCGCACGCGTACCCAGCGTGACGATTTCCTCTATTAGCTCTTTTTCCTGAGCAAGAGCAGCCTGGCCGGGCAGTACCACGGCGATCGTGAATAATGCGGCCGAGGCGGCATAACACAGCTTGAATGTTTTCATTTGTTTCCCCCTGGATAGTGACCAGATGCGTAACGCATTGATCAGCTTGAACCCACCAAACTACTTTGGTAGCCGACCCATTGTCAAACGCGCCGCCGGTCCTACGGCCCGTAAATCTTCCCCGGCAGCCACGTAACCAGGTCGGGGAACGCGGCCAGTAACAGCAGCGCCAGCACCTGGATGGCGACGAACGGAATTGCGCCCCGGTAGATCTGTGCCGTCGTCACCGACGGCGGCGCCACGCCGCGCAGATAGAATAATGCGAAGCCGAAGGGTGGGGTCAGGAACGAGGTTTGCAGGTTGATCGCAATCATGATGCCCAGCCAGACCGGGTCGAGGCCCATGGCCAACAGCACGGGGCCGACGATGGGCACCACGACAAACGTGATCTCGATGAAGTCGAGCACAAAGCCGAGCAGGAACATCACGAGCATGACAACGACGACCGCACCAATAACGCCGCCCGGCAACGACTCAAGAATGGCGCGCACGCCATCATCACCGCCGTAGCCACGGAAAACGAGCGAAAACACCGATGCGCCGATCAGGATCATGAAGACCATGCTGCTGATCTTGAGCGTACTGCGCATGACCTCCTGCAGGCGCTGAAGGTCGAGCTGGCGGCGCGCCAGTGCGAGCAGCAGTGCGCCCATGCCGCCGACGCCGGCGGCCTCGGTCGGTGTTGCAAGCCCGGTAAGGATCGAGCCCAGTACCGCCAGGATCAGGGCCAGCGGCGGCGTCAGCGCACGCAGTATCTGCAGCACGGATACCGATTCGCCGTCGGCGTGCTGGTGCGCCGGCATGGTCTCGGGTTTGAAAAAAGCGAGGCTCAGGAGGTAGATCATGTACAGCAGTACGAGCATCAACCCCGGAATCAGCGCGCCGGCGAACAGGTCGCCGACGGAAACGGTCTTCGGCGAGAACACGCCCAGCTGCAGCTGCGCCTGCTGGTAAGCCGTTGTCATGACGTCGCCCAGCATGACCAGAATGATGCTCGGCGGGATGATCTGCCCCAGCGTGCCGGATGCGCAGATGGTGCCCGCCGCGACTTCCGGCGAATAGCCGCGTTTCAGCATGGTCGGCAATGACAGCAGGCCCATCGTGACGACCGTGGCGCCAACAATGCCGGTGCTGGCCGCCAGCAGCATGCCCACCAGCGTGACCGAAATACCAAGACCGCCACGCAGCTTGCCGAACAGGGCGCTCAGGGTCTCGAGCAGTTCCTCGGCGATGCGGGCGCGCTCGAGCGTGACACCCATAAAGACAAACAGCGGCACGGCAACCAGCGTCTCGTTGGTCATGATGCCGAAAATTCGGTTGGGCAGACCTGACAGCAGCGCTTCGTTGAAGCCGCCACCGATGACACCCAACAGCGCGAATAACAGCGCGGTACCGCCGAGCGAGAATGCGACCGGGAAACCGGCCAGCAGGACCAGGATGACGCTGAGAAACAACAGCCCTGCGACCCACTCCATCGTCAGCGACTCCGCAGCTGCGCCAACGAACGCAGAAACAGCGCCGCGCCCTGCAGCGCCACCGTTACTGGCATGATCAGCAGCGCCGTCTTTAAAAGCGGCAACAAGGGGAACGGCAGCCCCCCCGATTCTCGTGACGCCTCACCCATCGCCCAGGCAACCGCTACGAAATCGAATGACTTCCAGGCCAGGAAGAAACTCAAAGGCCAGAGAAACACAATGACACCCAGCAGGTCGACCCATGCACGCCGCCGGACACTCATGGTCCGATAGAAGACGTCGACGCGTACGTGCTCTTCCTGCTCCAGCGTGTACGCAGCGCCTAGCATGAAGACGACCGCATGCATCCAGATCACCGATTCCTGCAACCAGATCAGCCCGGCGTCAAAAACGTAACGCATGACGACGATGACGAAGGTAACAATGACCATGAACAGCGTCAGCCAGGAGACGCCGCTGCCAATCAT
>JBATID010000439.1:0-3592 GCA_049667545.1 Woeseiaceae bacterium | reverse complement strand
TTTTTCCGGCTTCTTTCTGGATCAATGGAAAGCGAAATTGGCGAGTGCGACGGTTGTCGCGTCGAATTAGCGCCAATTTGACCGCTTCGCGAGCCAATTTGCAAGCTTTTGACGCACATTTTCTGGTTTAAAATCTATGTCTGAAAACCATCTGAGCGACCTCAGGTTCGACTCATTACCACTGAATGAGAGCATACAGGCCGGCATTCGTGATGCCGGTTTCGAGTTCTGCACACCCATCCAGGAGAGCACGCTCCCCATACTTCTAAAGGGGCATGACGTTGCGGGGCAGGCACAAACGGGCACCGGCAAGACCGCCGCATTCCTGATTGCCGCGTTCGAGCGGCTGCTGAAAACGCCCTGGGAGGACACCGGCGGGCAGCGTCAGCCGCGGCTGTTCGCGCTGGCGCCAACGCGGGAGCTGGCCGTACAGATCGCCAATGATGCTGAGTCCCTTGGCAAACACACGGGGCTCAAAATCGGCCTGGCGTACGGTGGCACTGATTACGAAAAGCAGCGCAATACGCTGCAAAACGGTGTCGACCTGCTGATCGGCACTCCCGGACGCATTATCGATTATTTCAAGCAGGGCGTGTTCAAACTCGACCAGGTTCAGGTCGCTATTCTCGATGAAGCCGATCGTATGTTTGACCTCGGCTTCATCAAAGACATTCGTTACCTCTTGCGCCGACTGCCGCCACCGGACCAGCGTCTCAACATGCTGTTCTCGGCAACGCTGTCCCAGCGCGTAATGGAACTCGCCTACGAACACATGAATGAGCCCGAGCTGATTCGTATCGAGCCGGACAAGGTCACCGCCGACCGCGTGCGCCAGGCGGTGTTCTTTCCATCCAACGAACACAAGATGCGGCTGCTGATTGGGCTGGTGAACGAGATGGGTGCCGGCCGCATTATGATTTTCGTGAACATGAAGCGTGAAGCCGAGCGCGTGCAGGATTATCTCGAGGCCAACGGCATCAATGCCAAAGCCATCTCGGGTGACGTGCCACAAAACAAGCGCCTGCGCATGCTGATGGAATTCCAGAGCGGTGAGCTACAGGTACTGATCGGAACCGACGTTGCATCTCGCGGGCTGCACGTGCCGGACGTGCAGTACGTCATCAACTATGACCTGCCGCAGGATGCGGAAGACTACGTCCACCGGATTGGTCGGACGGCGCGTGCCGGCGCCGCCGGCGACGCCATCAGCCTTGGCTGCGAAACCTACGTGGTGTCGTTACCCGAAATCGAGGCCTACATCGGCCACAAGATTCCGGTCGTCAATTATGACCCGGACGACCTGCCTGAAATCGTCAAACCCAAACCGCGCAAGCGAAAGCCGCAAGGCTCGCGTGGACGACCGGGCCAGAGATCCGGCGGCAGATCGGGCAGTGGCGCACGACGCGGGCCGCCGCGGCGCTAGAAAGTAGCGCGCGCTCGCCGCACATTATTCCCGGGATAGCAGGTCCTCAACGGTTTCGACGCCACTAAACTCGCCGGCCTGCGTGACCGGTTGCGTTGAATCCGGTCGCGTTACGGTAACCAGCATGCGAAGTCCGTATTCAGCGGCGCTTCTTAAAACGGGCTGGCTATCGTCCACAAACATAGTGCTATCGATATCGAATCCGACGTCGTTTTGCAGCGCGTGCCAGAAGGCCTGGCTCTCCTTGGCATGCCCGTAGTTGTGCGAACTGAAAACGCCGTCGAAATACTCCCCAAGGCCGGTCACTGCATCTTTCAGGTCAAGCGTATCCGGGTGTGAGTTAGTCACCAGCAGAACGCGCATGTCCTTTTGTTTTACCGCTTCCAGGAATGCCCGCGCGCCAGGCAGGTAACCGATGCGGTGATTCGCGTCACGGTGGAGCTGTACGACATCGATACCCAGTCGCTCACACCAGTGATCGAGGCAATACCATTTCAGATCACCCTGCACGGCTTGATACTGGTTAAACAGATGATCTCGTGCCGCGTCGAACGTTAAACCGTTCTCCGCCGCATAATGCCGCGGCACCAGGTCCTTCCAGATGTAATTGTCATACGCCAGATCGAGCAGCGTGCCATCCATGTCGAGCATCAAAGTCTCGGTGCGCTGCAACGCAGTTTGCGGATCCATATTCACTGATATACTTCGCGCCCTGTTGACGGCAAGGAAAACGGATGGACCTGAAATCGCTGATCGAACCCATTGTGGCACTCGCCGAGGATGCGGGCCGCGCGATTCTCAAAGTGTACTCGACCGATTTCGACGTGCAAAGCAAAGTTGACACGTCGCCGCTGACACAGGCTGATCTCGCGGCACACCGCTGCATCGCTGCCGGCCTTGCACACCTGACGCCCGGCATCCCCGTGATTTCCGAAGAGGCCGGTTTGCCTGACTTCGCCGAACGCGGCCAGTGGCCACGGTACTGGCTGGTCGATCCGCTCGACGGGACCAAGGAGTTCGTCAATCGCAACGGCGAATTCACCGTCAACATCGCGTTCATCGAGCAACACCGTCCGGTGTTCGGCGTTGTGCACGTACCGGTGCAGGAAAAAACCTACGTCGGCTGCGAGGGCGTGGGTGCCGAGCTGCGGAGCCGCGGTGAGGCGCCGCAGGCAATTCGCGTTGCCGCTGCAAGTGCCCACCCGGCACGTATCGTCGGCAGCCGTTCGCACCGTGGCGCAAGCCTCGATGCCTACCTCGATGCGCTCGGCGACCATGACATGGTACCCATGGGCAGCTCGCTGAAATTTTGCGTAATAGCGGAAGGCGGCGCCGATCTCTATCCGCGCCTTGGCCCAACGTCGGAGTGGGACACCGCAGCCGCCCAGGCGGTGGTTGAACAGGCGGGCGGCAGCGTCGTCACACTGGACGGTAAGCCCATGACCTATAACGAAAAAGCGGACATCCTGAATCCGCACTTTTTCGTCATTGGTGCGTCCGATCGGGATTGGTTGGCCTTGCTACCCAACAGCGAGTAGCATATTTGTATGGCCGAGAAAGTCGATACCGAATCCTTCAAACAGCTGGAGCGATTGCGCGAATTACGCGTCAGCCATCGGGACCTCGACTACCTGATCGACCGCCTGCAGGAAGACCCGATGGTCGATCAGTTGCGCATTCGCCGGCTGAAAAAACGCAAGCTGCTGTTGAAAGATATGATCAACATGATCGAAAGCGACTTGATTCCTGATCTCGACGCGTAGCGAACCTTTACGTTATATCCCGCGGCGCGTTGCTTCCCACACGCCACAACAGGAACAGTGCCGGAATCACAATCAGGGTCAGAACGGTTGCACTGACCATGCCACCAACCATTGGTGCTGCGATGCGTCGCATGACCTCCGAGCCCGTGCCGCCGCCCAGCATGATAGGCAGCAGACCAGCGATGATGGCCGCAACCGTCATCATGATCGGCCGCACACGAAGCAGTGCGCCGTCGATAACCGCCTGTTCGACATCGCCCCTGGCAAGCGCCCGACCTTCCGACTTCGCCGTCGCCACGTGCGCGCGAATGGCCTGGTTCAGATACACCAGCATTATGACGCCGATTTCGACGGCGACCCCCGCCAGCGCAATAAATCCGACACCCACGGCAACCGAGAGATCGTA
>JBATID010000438.1:0-2190 GCA_049667545.1 Woeseiaceae bacterium | reverse complement strand
GTCGCATTGGCAGTACCACGTCGTTTTAGAGCAATGCCAAACATTCTGGATTAAGCGCGTGCGGAAGGCTACTCTCTGGCCGTTACTGATCACTGCGCGCGGCTCAGACAGGGATATGAAACTCATGCAAAAAACATTACAAGGCCGGAAATGGTTGCTGACGCTCGTCGTCGTCACTGCGGCTATTGGGGGCTGCAGCAAGCCGGCCGAAACTGACAGGTCGGCGGATTTCGTCTTTACGAACGCAAAAGTCTACACGGTTAACGAGTCCATGCCGTGGGCCGAAGCGGTCGCGGTCAAGGGCAACGAGATTGTCTATGTCGGCGATGCTGCCGGTGCGGAGATCCTGGTTGCGCAAGGCACAAAGCGTCATGACCTGGGCGGCCGGCTATTGCTGCCCGGGTTCATCGATTCGCACCTGCACCCGGTCACCGGCGGTGCTTACGCAAAAGCGCTGTCACTCGATACCTTAGGCACCGTGGACGAATGGGTTGCTGCAATTGCCGACTACGCTGAGGCGAACAAGGATGCCCCGGTGCTGTTCGGCTACGGCTTTCTTGCCACGACCTTCGGTCCGATTGGGCCAACGCGGCAACTGATCGATGCGATCGTCCCGGACAAACCGGTGCTTATCATGGACGAGGGATTCCATGCGGCATGGGCCAACACCGCGGCGCTGAAAGCCCTTAACATCACGCAGGACACGCCCGATCCTGCGCCCAATTTCAGTTACTACAAACGCGATGCAAACGGCGACGCCACCGGCTACCTGCTGGAAGGCACGGCCGGCATGGCGATGGATGCGCTGGATGTCATCACCGAGGAAGTCGTTTACGAAGGCACCGGCATCATTATCGACATCCTGAACGCTTACGGGGTGACCGCCGGCTTCGATGCGGGCCTGATCGGTTACGAAACGATGGCGCCGTCGGTGCTGCAACGGTTGGAGAAAAACGGCGAACTGACATTGCGGCTGCTCGGCTCCTACCGCCCGTCAGGACCAGAGGACGTTGCCGACGCTGTGGACAACGCACTGGAGTGGGGGCGCACACTGAAGGGGGAGCGTTATCACTACCGTGTGTTGAAGATCATGGACGACGGCACGATCGAGGGCCGCACCGCCGCGATGTTCGAGGACTACCAGGGCGAGCCCGGCAACAGCGGCGAAACGGTCTTCACGCAGGAAGAAATGAACACGATGGTGGTGGGTGCGGCGCGTAACAACATCGATGTGCATATCCATGCGCTCGGCGAGCGTGCGATTCACGAGTCGTTGAACGCCATCGAAGTGGCGCGCGAAGAAGTGCCTGACAGCACGTCACGCTACGCGCTCTGTCATATTGAAGTCATCACCGATCAGGATCTGCCACGTTTTGCAGAGCTCGATGTCATCGCCCAGAGCACGCCGCTGTGGGCGGCATACGATACGTTTGGAGAGCAGTTCGTCAGCGCAGACCAGTTCAATCGTTACTGGCGCTACAAGAGCCTCGAAGATCTCGGCGTGCGGCTGACATTCGGCAGTGATTTTCCGGCCAGCGGCGCGGGCACGCTGGGCCTGTCACCCGTCGTGCAGATCGAGATCGGCCATACACGCCAGGAGGAAGGCCAGCCGGATGCACCCGTGCAACCGCGTGAGTCGGAGCGACTGGAGGTCGCGAGCCTGGTGCGCGGCTTTACGATCAATGCGGCCTACCAGATGCAAATGGAGGACGAGATCGGTTCGATCGAGGTTGGCAAGAAAGCGGACCTGATTGTGCTCGACCAGGACATTTTCGAAGTCGACGCCTACGACATTCACAAGACCAGGGTGCTGTTGACGATGCTGGACGGCGAGATCGTCTATGAAGCACCAACCGAGTAACGCAGAGTGACGCTAGACAAAATCAATGTAGCGGTGGTCACCGGCGGTGGTCATGGCATCGGCCGTGCGTTGTGCCGGCGCCTGGCAGGTGTTGCGGCGACCGTCGTGGTTGCCGACATCGATGCGAGTGCGGCAAACACCGTTGCGAGAGAGATTGGCGGCGTTGCTCGAGCGCTCGATGTCAGTGACGAGCGCGTAGTCGCTGAACTGGTCGATACGATTGAGGACGAATTCGGGTCGATCGACCTGTTCATCTCCAACGCCGGTGTCGGATTCGGCGACGGAGAGAGTGGGGCTATCTCGGCCGAGGGCGGCATGAACCCCATCGA
>JBATID010000437.1:0-14050 GCA_049667545.1 Woeseiaceae bacterium | reverse complement strand
GTCGCTGACGTGTCGACATACGGCGATTCAAACAAACCCAGGCGGAACTTGGTGCGCAAGATAGCCGCAACCATTTCGTCAACACGCGCCAGCGGCACGTGCCCTTCATTAACCAGGTCCTCCAGGTGCTGGCGGTAGGCATCACCATGCATTTCCATATTGACGCCGGCAGTCACTGCTTCGAAGGCAGATTCGCGGTCGTTTTCCGTCAAGCCATGAATCGAGAGCTGGCGAATCGAATCCCAATCGCTGACAACAACACCATCGAACTGCCACTCGTCGCGCAGCACCTGCTGCAACAAAAACTGGCTGGCGGTTGCCGGAATCCCGTCGAGATCGCTGAACGAGGTCATCAGGGTCGCTACACCCGCGTCGACCGCCGCGTTAAACGTCTTGAGATGCACGTTGCGCAGTTCGTTCTCAGGAATATTGGTCGTGTTGTAATCCTTGCCACTCTCACTCGCACCGTAGCCGGCGAAATGCTTTGCCGTCGCGGCGATCGTGCCGTCGTCGGCCAGATTATCACCCTGAAAGCCCCGCACCATGGCCACGGCAAGCTTGCTGGCCAGAAACGGATCTTCGCCGAGGCTCTCTGCGATGCGGCCCCAGCGTGGATCTCGCGTGATGTCGATCATCGGCGCGAAGGTCCAGTTGATGCCCGTTGCCGCTGCCTCTCTCGCGGCAACACTGGCACCGTCGCGCACGACATCGGGGTTCCAGGAAGCGGCCTGCCCGAGCGGTATCGGCATGATCGTTTTGAATCCATGAATAACATCACGCCCGATCAGCAGCGGTATGCCGAGGCGACTCTCTTCAACCGCGATACGCTGCAGCTCGTTGATGACACCGGTATCAACAGCGTTTATTACGGAACCGACCCGTCCCGCACGCAACGCGTCGCCGAGATAATCGGGTGCTATTCCATCGTTGCCATTGCGCTGACTCATCTGCCCGACTTTCTCGGCCAGCGTCATCTCGGCAAGCAACGTCGTTACGCGTTTCTCGAGTGCGGCGGGATCGTTGGCCGGGGTTGCAGTGCTTACGCTCATAGGTGCCATTAGCAGCAGGCCGCAGAATGCGGCTATTATTGAAACTCGGGAAGGAAGCGCGACTGCCACAATCGTCCTGTTGCCGCTAGGACGCATTTATGTAACAAGATTTGACAGCGCTGTCAATTTGCTGGACGATGCTTTTGGCGTAATAAGCAAGAATCAAAATAAAAGCTTAGGATGATTTTATGACGACAGCCACCCATCACGAAACCGCACCGCAAGATCGAATTCCGTTCTCGCAAAAGCTCATTTATGGCCTTGGCGCTTTCGTCAACAACCTGCTCGCGGCAGCCATCGGTGGCATGATCATCGTTCTGAATCTCGGGTTCGGTATGAACCCAGCCCTGGTCGGGCTGCTCGGCGCGCTGCCCCGCCTTACCGACGCGATCACCGACCCTTTGATGGGCTACATTTCGGATAACACGAAATCGCGCTGGGGCCGCCGCCGACCCTATATCTTCGTCGGCGCTATTGCCGCCGGCATCATTTACGCCCTCCTCTGGCAACTGCCGGTCGGCAAGAGTGAAGCGTTCTACTTCTGGTATTTTCTGTCCGGCTCGATGATTTTCTACCTTGCATACACCATCTTCGCCACACCCTGGGTGGCGCTGGGCTACGAGCTGACGCCCGATTATCACGAACGCACGCGACTGATGGGCGTGCAGAATTTTATCGGCCAGGTGCCTTACATGATATCCGGGTATTTCCTGGCGATCATGTACAACCAGCGCTGGTTCGATACTGCAGCCGATGGTGCAGCAGG
The DNA here is from genome assembly GCA_049667545.1 of Woeseiaceae bacterium. Lineage (GTDB taxonomy): Bacteria > Pseudomonadota > Gammaproteobacteria > Steroidobacterales > Woeseiaceae > UBA1847. The sequence continues at coordinate 12,235 of JBATID010000437.1, read as the reverse complement.
GCTGGCGATCATCATCGCCGTCATCGTCATCGTCATCGGCGTGCTACCTGCAATTTTCCTGCGCGAGCGCTTCAAGGAGATCGCCGCAGCCGAGGTGGACGAACATGCGGCCGCGGAGAGCGCTGGCAGCGCCATTGTTCGAAACTTGAAGGACTTCTTCAAAGGCTTTGCGACATCGCTGAAGTTCAAGCCTTTCCTGAAGTTGTGTGCAGCGACATTTCTTGTATTCAACGGCTTCATGCTGATCGCGGCGTTTCAGTCTTACGTCATTATTTATTACGTATTCGGCGGTGATAAGGTCGCCGGCACGCCGTTTGTGGGTCATTCGATGCTAATCGGCGCGATATCGACGCTGTTTGTGATTGTCTTTGTCACGTGGCTTGGTACCAAAATCGGCAAGCGACGTGCTTTCTTCGTTACCACCGGTATCTCGATGGCCGGCTACCTGCTCAAATGGTTTTGCTACAACCCCGACATTCCGTGGCTGCTGCTGCTGCCAGCACCCTTGATGGCCTTCGGTCTCGGTGGCCTGTTCACACTGATGCCATCAATGATTGCTGACGTTGTGGATGCAGACGAGTTGAACACGCACGAACGGCGCGAGGGCATGTACGGCTCGATCTTCTGGTGGGTCGTAAAACTCGGCATGGCCGTTGCTATCGCGGCGGGCGGCTTCCTTTTGAACGCGACGGGCTTCGATGTCATGCTCGAAGGCGGCCAGACGGAGCGCACGATCACGCTGATGCGCCTGTGCGACGCCCTCATACCGGCCGCCGCCTCCGCGCTCGCAATCTGGGCGATTGCGTCCTTCGATATCACCGAAGACAAGGCGTATGAAGTCAGGCAGCAACTCGAGGCGCGACGCGGCACGACGACGGCGGAGGCCTGATACGCCAGGACTTACGTTGCTGGATCGGCGTCGGGACAACTGCAATTTCGCATAACATCCGGCGTCTCTGCTGGCTCGGTACGAATACAATTTCGACCCGCCGCCTTGGCGGCGTACAGCGCAGCGTCCGCGCGTTCAATCAGCGAATTGACGGTGTCATGCGGGCGGGCACAGGACACGCCCATACTCACCGTGACAACAATCTCCGCGTTGCCAACCTGGATTGCGTTGTCGCTTAGGTGCGCCCGTATACGCTCTGCAGCTTCCTCTGCGCCTTCGAGGCTCGTGTTCTGCAGGATAAAGATAAACTCCTCGCCACCGTAGCGACCCACGTGGTCTTCGGCACGCGACGCCGCCAGCATGCGAGCAGCCGCAATGCGCAGCACATCGTCACCCACCAGGTGGCCATGCGTATCGTTGATGTGCTTGAAATGATCGAGGTCCGCCATAAGGACACAGAGTGGCGTGCTGTCCCTTTGCGCCCGGGCGAGCGCCGCATTCAGACAGTGCCGGGCATACGAGTGATTGTGCAGCTTGGTGAGATGATCCGTCACTGATAACTTCTGCAGGCGCTCGGTTTCTCCGCGCTCGTTTTCCAGCGACGTCGTGAGGTTCGACAGGCGCGCCGCACAGTAACTTTCAACAGCGAGTGAAATATCGAGCGCACTGATCTTGAGAACGAAATGCAGCATCTCATCAAAGTCGTCGCGATCCACGCGCAGCTCTTCAGGGAAATAATCGATGAGCAAATTCTGTAACTGCCGGAAGGCACATTGATAGAGACTCTGGGGAACGCCAATGGCCTGGTGCACCACGCCGATTCGCCGCCGCTCCTCGAAATAACCGGCACTCTGGAAATCAACGCCGAAGCTCAGCAGGTAGCTGCGCTGTGTCCGTTGCAGCCTTGCCAGATCCGAGTGTTGCGCAACAATGGTGTTGAACTGTTCGATGCGGCCCAGGTAATCACAAAAGCGCTCGACGATGGCATCGATGTTGGGCCTGATGACCGCTGCCTGCAGTTGATGTCCCAGCGCCGCACCCGCCGGTGCCTCAAGTTCAAGTAACCGCAGACGCACTGCAATTGCATCAGCTGTAAAACCACCTCTGGTCGAAGCGGTCGAGGACATGGTTGTCTGGCCCAAGCGTTACCGGCACGAATCAGTTGCCTTGATCCTGTATGCAACGGCTCTCACCCGTAATCAATTCTGGCAATTACCTACGGAGCTCAAAACTGTGACGTTCGTCTCAGTTTGCGTTCAGGTCGGAAGCATCAGCGGGTCTGACAGATCGGACACACAAACACGGCGCGACTTCCCATTGCACTGCGTTCGATGCTTGCACCACAATGACGGCAGGGCAATCCCTCCCGACCGTAAGCACCGAAGCGGTAGTTCGCGTAACTAGCGCCCTGTGCACGTAACTTCCGCGCCTGTGCATCCGGTAACGTGACACCTCGCGTGCGATAAGAGCGGCGACTTATTTTAAGCGTCACTGCGGCCAGCCTGGCGACCGCCGAAGCACCGAGATTCGACGGTTTTGCCAGCGGGTGAACTCCGGCCGCCCATAGGATTTCCGTGCGCAGGTAGTTGCCGTTGCCAGCGAGAAACGACTGATCGAGGTACAGGCTGCCCAACGACCGATTGCGAAACCGTGGCATCAACAGGCGATCAGCAATTTGCGCCTTTGTCAGTGACTCGTCGAGAATGTCTGGCCCGAGACGGGCAAGAAAAGGGTGCTCTGATAATTGCGGCTCGCTCAGTACCGCGATATCGGACGCACTGTAAAGCAACGCGCTGTGTGTTTGCGTATGCAGCGCGACGCGCAGCTGGCGAGAGGTATTCGGCAGCTGCGGCCGCCGTGTTATATACCAGCGGCCGTACAGTTGGTTGTGGCTGTAGAGTGTCAGCCCGTTGTCAAAACGCGTCAGCATGGCTTTACCGTGCGTATCGACGGCGACAACACGCTGGCCGCGCAGACGCCTCTCGTATCGCCGCAGGGGTTGCAGACCAAATGACACGGCCTCGACGGTCTGGTTGAGGAGGACGTTTGCCACACGATCCGCAGCCAGTCGAATTTCAGGCCCTTCAGGCACGACCGCAGCAGTATCAGCGGACTTTATGGATAAACGTCAGGTTGCGAGGGCCGCTTTGATTGCCGCCACGACGCGCTCGTCGTTGGGTTGCGTGCGCGGACTAAACTCGGTAATCAGCTTGCCATCCCTGCCGATCAGGAATTTGTGGAAATTCCAGGTCGGGTACGTACCGGCCTCGGCCGCCAGCGACGCGAAAAACGGATGCGCATTTTTCTCTTTGACCGACACTTTTTCAAACATCGGGAACTTCACTTTATAGGTCAGACGGCAGAACTCCTGAATCTGCTCCTCCGTACCGGGCTCCTGGCCCATAAAGTCATTCGACGGGAAGCCGAGTACGACCAGCCCGTCTGCGCCGAATTCCTGGTAGAGACTCTCAAGACCATCGTACTGCGGAGTGTTGCCGCATTTGGATGCCACATTAACGACCAGGAGCACCTTGCCAGCATAGGTGTCGCCCAGATTGACAACGTCGTCAGACGCCAGGGCCCGAAAATCCTGGTCCAGCAGAGTGCCGTCAGCGGCGTTCGAGGTTGCGAGCGTCATGAGTAACAAAACTCCAAGTATGGTGCGCATTGCTTGATCCTTCCGTTAAGGCGCCGCGCGGCGCGCGGGCACGGGGTAATCCTGCCCTTTCGCGCCTGCTCAAGCCATCCCATTTCTGTAACAAGTCGTATCAGCGCTGGCTGCACGGTCGGATCATCAGTAGAGTTCTGGAAATGATTATGGACACTCAATTCACGGCAGTCCCACTGTTTGCGACACCCATCTTGTGATGTCGACATCTTTTGACAGCACCGTCGATCCGCGCGAAGTCGAGTTTTACACCCGACTGGCAGACCTGTGGTGGGATCGGGCGGGACCGTTCTGGCCACTGCATACCCTTAATGAACTCCGCGTGAGCTACATCCGCGACCACCTGTGCCGTCATTTCGACAGAGACATCAACTCCGCTCAGCCTCTTTGCGGCTTGCGTATACTCGATGTTGGCTGCGGGGGCGGGATATTGTCGGAGTCCATGGCGGCCCTCGGTGCTGCCGTGACCGGCATTGACGTTGTCGATAAAAACACCCACGTTGCCGCACTGCATGCGCAACAGCAGAATCTCAATATCACGTATCTCACCGGCCCCATTTCCGCCATGGTGGGTGTCGAACAGCCGTTCGACGTCGTTCTCAATATGGAAGTTGTTGAACACGTTGCCGATCTCGACACCTTTGTGCGTGACTGCACCGCAATGACTGCCGACGGCGGCATGATGTTTGTTGCGACCATCAACCGCACGCCGCTGTCCTGGCTATTCGCAATTATCGGTGCCGAATACATTCTGCGGTGGCTGCCGCGCGGTACCCATCGCTGGAGCCTCTTCCGCAAGCCGCAGGAGATCACTCGCCTGCTGCAGCATGGCGGCCTGACGGTGACAGACTCCGCGGGCGTCACAATCAACCCGTTCAAGCGGCGCTTTAGCCTCGCTTCAAACCTGCAGGTCAACTACATGCTCGTTGCATCACGGCATGCGCCGTCCTGAGTCGCTGCTGCTGGTGCTTGGCAACCAGCTCTTCAAGCCAGACTGCTTGCCGCCCCCATCCGAGGTCGTGGTTTTTCTCGCCGAAGACCTGGGGCTGTGCACCTATGTAAAACACCACCAGCAGAAAATCGTGCTTTTTCTTGCCGCCATGCGCGCTTACGCTGACGAGCTTCGAGAGCTTGGGTTTACCGTCCACTACGAGCACTTGCGTGCCGAAGACACGCGCAGTTACGAGGAAAAACTGCTCGAGGCGTTGCCGCTGATCGCTGCGAGCCGTTTGCTGCACTTCGAGATCGAGGACAAACCGATGGAGGCCCGTGTCATCTCGTTTGCGGAGGAATATGGCCTGCACAGAAGCGAACTGCCGTCACCAATGTTCTTGTGCAGCCGGGACTCCTTCGCCGAATTTGCGGACAGTAAATCGCGTCTTTTGATGGGCGATTTCTACAAGCAGCAGCGCAAGCGCCACAACCTCTTGCTGGATGTCGATGGCGCACCGCGCGGTGGCCGCTGGAGTTTCGATGACGAGAACCGCAAAAAATTGCCGAAGTCGGTGGAGATACCGGCCGTGCGCTGGCCGGCGCCGAACCAGCATGCCCGCGATGTCATTGCGCTGGTCGAGGACCACTTTGCGACGCACCCGGGCGCTGCCAGCGATTTTCGGTGGCCCACTACTCGCCAGCAGGCCGCGGCCTGGCTGGATGACTTTGTGGACAACCGCCTGCAGAATTTTGGCCCGTATGAGGACGCGATGACGGTCCGCTCTGCGACGGCCTTTCACAGTGCCCTGACTCCCTGTCTTAATCTCGGTTTACTCACGCCTGCCGAAATTATCGAGCGCGTCATGCAGCGTGCCGATGACATACCGATTGCGAGCCTCGAGGGATTCATCCGCCAGGTTATTGGCTGGCGAGAATTTGTCCGCGGCATCTACCAGACGCACAGTGAGCGCCTCGAAAACTCGAACTTCTGGTCGCATCAGCGCGATTTCACCGCCGCATGGCACGATGGCAGCACCGGGATTCCACCGCTGGACGACACGATTCAGACGGCCCTGAAGCTGGGCTGGACGCACCATATTCCGCGGCTGATGGTGCTCGGCAATATGATGACCCTTTGCGAGATCCACCCGAACAGCGCGCATCAGTGGTTCATGGAAATGTACGTTGACTCGTCGGAATGGGTCATGGGCCCGAACGTTTACGGCATGGGCCTGTTCAGCGATGGCGGCGTCTTTGCGACAAAGCCTTATATTTGCGGCTCAAACTACCTGCTGAAGATGAGCGATTACAAAAAAGGGCCGTGGTGCGACATCGTCGACGGCTTGTACTGGCGGTTTATCGACAAGCACCGCGATTTCTTCGGTAGCAATCCGCGCCTTGCTTTGATGCCGCGCGCGCTGGATCGGCTTGCGGAACCCAGGCGGCTGCGCATCTTCGGGGCTGCCGAAGAGTTTCTCGCCGAGTACACCAAAGGCTAGCCGTTATTTCTGCAGCTCCCGGGCGGCGCGCAGCAGGTCGGCTTCGGTATCGACGCCGACGCCGGGGCGCCGGGGCGGCACCGCGACTGCGATCGACATACCCAGTGACAGCGCGCGCAGCTGTTCCAGACTTTCGCAGATCTCGAGATCTGCAGGCGCTGCGGATACCAGCTGTCGCAACACACCGCAGCGATAGGCATATATGCCGTGATGGTGCAGCGCTGCCGCCGCTGCCATCGGTCTGTTTGCACCGTCACGCACAAACGGAATCGCCGCACGGCTGAAATAGATCGCACGCTCGTTAACATCACGAATGACTTTCACGACGTTCGGATTGTCGAGATCGTCCTCGTGCAACAACGGCGATGCCAAAGTTGCGATATCAGCATCGCCGACCGCGAGCAGTCGCGCGCACTGATCGATCAGGCCCGACGGCATTGCCGGCTCATCGCCCTGCAGGTTGACGACTACCTGCTGATCGTCCCAGTCAAAAACGTCGGCGACTTCAGCGATACGCTCGGTACCGGACTGATGCTGGCTACCGGTCATGCACACCGTGGCGCCAAAATCCTCCGCTGCCGTGGCGATGCGCTCGTCGTCGGTTGCGATGATCACCTCGCCCGCGGAGCTTTCGCAGCCGCGCTCATAAACATGCTGCAGCATTGGCTTACCGAGAATGTCCCTGAGCGGCTTACCGGGGAGACGAGTCGACGCGAACCGCGCGGGTATGACAACAACGTAACTCATGGGCCGTTACGCGCTGCCGAACGAAGTCGTGAGTCGATCTGTGCGATTAGCGGTAGTGCGAGCGCAGGATCCATCTGTAAATCGACGGGCACGTACCAGAATCGGTCTTTCACCTTTGCGCCAAGTTTGACGGCGTCCTTTTCAGTCATGAACACGGGCAAGTCGTCTTTGAAGTCGATATCCGCAACCGTAAGCTCCGCGTGATCCCTGCGGGCATGTTCGCGTACATCGATACCATGGCCGCGCAGTAAATCGAAATACCGCGCCGGATTGCCGATGCCGGCCACCGCATGCACCGTTTGTTCCGCAAACCGCCCGATAGGCCGGGTCAGTGATCCGTTGATACGGCTGACCTCGGTCGCTACGAGTTCAAACTGCAGCGCGTTGAGTTCCGTTACAGACCGCTCGTCTGCCTCGCGCATCGAGCCGTTAACAAGCAATTGATCCACCTCATCCAAACGGTTAGGTAACTCACGCAACGGGCCCGCCGGCAGCAGTCGCCGATTGCCCAGGCCACGCGCGCCGTCGATAACGCAGATTTCATAATCACGTTGCAGCCGATAGTGCTGCATCCCGTCATCGCTAATGATCAGATCGACGCCCGCATCGACAAGTATGGATGCTGCGCGGACGCGATCCGCGTCTACAACGACGGGGCACGCGCAGCGTCGTGCCAGCAGGACCGGTTCGTCGCCGACCAATCCGGGATCGCTATGGGCGTCTACATGCATGGGGGATCTGGACTGACTGCCGCCGTAGCCGCGACTCACAATGCCCGGGTTGAAACCTCGACTTTTCAGTTCACGCGCCAGCCAGATGACGGTGGGCGTTTTGCCAGTACCACCGGCAGTGATGTTACCGACAACGATAACGGGCACGGCCGCGCGTCGCGTCGGCAACAAGCCGCTGCGATACAGCAGCCGTCGACACCCCGACAGCAGCCAGTAAAGCCCGCTGAGCGGCAGCAGCAGCCAGCCAAAACTCGCGTCGTCATACCAGACACGATGAATCCAGCGGTACGGTGACACCGCCATCACGGCGCCGACGCCTCCGACGCGAACTGCATGCGATACAACGCCTCGTAATGTCCCTGGCGAGCCATGAGTTCATGATGCGTGCCGGACTCAACGATACGACCGGCCTCCAGGACGATGATGCAATCAGCGCTTTCCACGGTCGACAGACGATGCGCGATAACCAGCGTCGTGCGATTTTGCTTAAGGACGTTCAGCGCGTCCTGAATCCGGCGTTCTGACACCGTATCGAGAGAGGATGTCGCTTCGTCGAGAATGAGAATCGGCGCGTCTTTAAGCAAAGCGCGCCCAATCGCAATGCGCTGGCGCTGGCCACCGGACAACAGGATGCCGCGATCACCTACCGTGGTCTCGAGGCCCTTCGGCAGGTCATTCGTGAAATCGAGCACGTATGCCGCCTCCGCCGCCCGCATGAGTTCTTCCCGCGTATGCGATTTCAGCCGACCGTACGCCAGGTTATTGGCGATCGTATCGTCAAACAGCACCACGTCCTGCGTGACGAGGCTGATGTTGCGGCGCAGGCTGGCGAGTGTCATTTCGCGAATCGATATTCCGTCGATTTTAATCTCGCCAGAATCGATTTCATAAAATCGTGGCAGCAGGCTGGCCAGTGTGGATTTGCCGCTGCCCGAGTGCCCCACGATTGCCAGTGTTTTGCCCGCTTCGAGATCAATATCGATATCGATCAGCACGGCCGCGCCGTCATCGCCGTACGAAAAACACACTTTGTTGAAGACTACGTCGCCCGCGACCCGCTCGGTGTCAATCGTGCCGGTATCTTCTTCATCTTTCTCGTCCATAATCATGAACAGGCTGTCAGCCGCGGCGACCCCGCGTTGCAGCGTGGCATTGACATTGGTGATTCGACGTACCGGCTGCAGCATCAGCATCATCGCGGCGAAGAACGAAATGAACTGGCCGGGCGACAGCAGACCCTGTACCGACTGCCGACCCGCGAAGTAAATAACCAGCGCAATGCCGAAACCAAAAACCACTTGTGTGATCGCTACGCCCATCGAACGCACCCGTATCAGCTTGAGATGCTGGTGACGGTTACGGTCGTCGACTTCTGCAAGGCGGTCACGCTCATAGTCGTAACCGCCAAACGCCTTAACGACCCAGTTGCCACGGACAATTTCATCGGTGACTTGCGTAACCTCGCCAACAGAGTCCTGAATACGGCTGCTGTAGCGGCGAAACGCGATGCCCAAAAGGCGCACGATCATCGCAATAATCGGGAACAGAATGACAACGAATACCGTCAGCGTGGGGCTGTGGTAGAGCATGACGCAAAATGCCGCAATGACCGTCAACGTATCGCGCACTGCAATAGTCACCACGCTCGTGACAGACTCGGCGACCATTTCAACGTTGTACGTCATCCGCGACAACAGTGGACCCGTCGTCTGGTTGTCAAAAAACCGCGCCGGCAGCGTCAGCAGCTTGCCAAAGACCTCTCGCCGCAGGTCGCTGATAACACTGCGGCCGATCCAGCCAAGCGAATATTCCGTCGCAAAACCCGACAGCCCGCGAAGTATGAAAATCCCCATGAACGCGATGGGAATCCAACGGGCGGTCGTGAGGTTCTGCGCAACCAGCGCCTCATCCATCAGAGGCTCCAGCAGGTACACCAGACCGGCCTCGACGATCGCCGTCAAGGTCATGCCAATCACGGCAACAAATCCGATCAGCTTGTGGGGCGTGACGTAGCGCCAGAGCCTGCCATAGACAACACGAACTTCCGGATTGATGCGTGTGCTCACGGCGCTGGTCTCAGCTACTCGACCGGATCATTGATGGTGGCAATGTTGATTTTCACGAATCCGAGGCGCCCGGCCACATCCAGCGCCGTCACGACATACTGATGCCTGGCATTGGCGTCCGCACTGACGGTCATCGGCAGATTGCTGTTGCCGCCAGAAACCTTGCGCAGCGCATTACGAATCGTCTCCGGACGATTATTGATGAGCTCACGACCATTGACCAGGTAGGTGCCCGTGGCCGTGATCATGATGTCGATCTGCTCCGGGACCTCCTCGACGACGGCTGCGCTGTCGGCCTGCGGCAGATTAATGGCGATCTGCGACTGCTTGACGAAGCTCGTTGAGACCATAAAGAAGATCAAGAGCAGCAAGACGACGTCGATGAGCGATGTCAGGTTCACTTCCGGCTGGGTGCGCGTGCGCAGACTCAGCTTCACGCGACTGTTCCGGCGAGTGGCAACCGCTGTGCAGGCAACAAATTGTTGATGAAGCGCATCAGATTACTAGCTCTTTTCATTCCGCCGGTGCAGCGCCTCAACCAGTTTGATCGCCTCTTTCTCCATGTCCACGACCAGCTTGTCGACACGCGTCCGGTAATAGCGATAGGCAATCAATGCCGGAATGGCCACCGTGAGGCCGGCGGCCGTCGTAATCAGCGCTTCCGCGATGCCACCCGCCAGCACGGTCGGGTTGCCGACGCCATGTGTCGTTATTGCCGTAAACACCTTGACCATGCCGATGACCGTGCCGAGCAAGCCCAGCAGCGGCGTCACCGCTGCAACCGTGCCGAGCGTCTCGACATAGCGTTCCAGCTCATGCACGACATGGCGGCCGGTATCCTCGATCGAATCCTTGAGCACCGCTCGCTCGCGGCTGCGGTTAATCAGCCCCGCCGCAAGAATCTGGCCCAGCGGTGACCCCTGGTAAAGTGTCTGAATCTGCTTTTGATCGAGCTGGTCGTTCTTCACCCAGCTCCACACCTGGCTCGTCAGATCTTCGGGAATAACCCGTTTTTGACGCAAGGTCCAGAATCGCTCCAGAACGATGCCCATCGCGATGATCGCGCAGATGATGATGGGCGCCATCAGGTAGCCGCCGGATTTGACTATTTCAACCATACGAACCTGACAAAGTAGTAAAGGGGAAATATACAGCGCTCGCGCCCAAAATTCTCCTGCTAAGCACCGCTATTGCCCCACTTGTTGAGAACTGGCGTGCCAGAATCGACGGCGTTCGTCGCGATCCGATCTGAGTTTGCGAATGCCACCGTCGGCGCACAGCGACACACTGACGGCGCCCGCCTCTGCCGTATTCAGGATGGTTGACCCTGCGGCAGCCCAGCGATCGATCACGAGCGCTTTTGGCAGCCCCCAGCGGTTGGCAAACCCGGCCGAGACGATTGCCACGCGTGGCTTGAGCTGTTGCACGAACGCGGCGCTGGATGACGTGAGGCTGCCATGGTGCGGGACAACCACTACGTCGACCGTGCGCAGCGCACGGCGGCGCAGCAAGTCGCGCTCGGCAGCGACTTCAATATCGCCGGTCAGCAACAGCTGGTGCCGGCCGGCCGAGACCAGTAGAACGCACGACGCATTATTGCCACTCAGGCGAGGTGTCGCCGGCGGATGGAGCAGCCGAAAGCGCACGCCGTCCGCCTGCCAGCTGTCGCCGGCGCGACAAGGTTCACCCGTCGGGGCCGGGGCCCGCAGCGGCTCGCCCACCAGCATTTGCGCCACCCGCACTTGTGCATCGATTAAGGACACGCCGCCACTGTGGTCATTATCGGCATGCGAGACGATCAGCTGATCGAGACGTTTGATACCGCGCGACTGCAGAAAGGGGACGACAACGCGCTCCGCCATGCTGCCGCCGCTGCGAAACGATGCGCCGGTATCATAAGCAACGGTCGTATTCGCCGTTTGCAGGACGATCGCCAGTCCCTGCCCGACATCCAGAATATGTGCGTCAACACAGTTGGCCGCCGGCCGCGCGGGTGACTGCAAGATCAGCAGCGGTACGGCAAGCAACGCAACCCGTCGCCCTGGCCAGCCTCTTGGCAGCAGCGCCCAGAGCGCTGGCAGGCACAGCACGAGCCAGATAAGTCCCTCGATTTTTGCTATGTTTCCGTCGGCAACCCGCCCGGCAGTCAGCGGCAAGCGCAGCAGTTGCGTAATCAGCTGTTCCAGAATGTCGATGCTATGGGCGGCCAGACCGAGCAGCGCTTCGGCCGCCGGCGCCCACACCTTGAGTAATGCCAGTCCGGCCAGCGTGCACGGCACCGTTACGATACTGAATAGCGGGACGGCCAGGAGGTTGGCGGGCACGGCAAGAAACGCAATGCGCCCAAAAAACAGTGCCGTTAATGGCATTAATCCAAACAGCAAAAAGACCTGCATGACAACGAGCTGGCGCGCGCCGTTCACGATGCGCCCGGTGGGGCCCTTCGCAAGCGGCTGTTGCGCCTTCTGCAGTGACAGCCATAGCAGCAACGCGACGGCGGCGAACGATAAATGATAGCCCGGAGCCATCGTCGCGACGGGTTGCGTAACAAAGATGCCGGCGGCGGCAAGCACAAGGATCCTGAAAGTGTCAATTTGGCGCCGCCGAATGACGGTGATGCCGCCGATGAGCAGCATCAGCGCCGCACGCTGCGCTGGCACGGCCAGCCCGGAAATCATGGCGTACGTACATGCAACAGCAGC